>NZ_LWFE01001553.1:0-827 GCF_001635675.1 Oleiphilus sp. HI0061
GAGCATTATCAAACTCGTATGCGACTGTCTGGTAAATAGGTGTTGCTACGGACTTGGTTGTAGGGTCTGTTTCATATCCGTGATGAATTGCGATGGTATCGTCTTTCATTTTAATCCTCGGCAATAATGATGAATGTTGGCGAATACGGGACACCGGAACAAAGAATCATAGATCAATTCCCAATAACACACACGCACTCAGATCAATGAAATATAAATAAACTTTCTTTGTGACTTTTTCTCTTTTGCTTCTGTCTATGCTTCTGAATTTAAATTTCAAACTCACTTTTTTACTTAATCAAGGAAGCTTAAATGGAAGATATCAATCAAAGCAGCGATCAGATTCAAGAGCTGTTACAGACAGCCTACACACTCAGCTTAAGTTACGGCCCCAAACTGGTCTTAGCGATCGTTACGCTCATCATCGGCCTATGGGTCATCAATCGCTTCATACGCACTCTTAACAACAATCTCACAAGCAAGGTCGATGCGACGCTTGGTCAATTCGTCTGCAGCATTCTTTCAGTTATTCTGAAAGTAGTCTTGTTGATTTCAGTTGCCTCGATGGTCGGCATCGAGACAACATCATTTGTGGCAGTACTCGGTGCTGCCGGCTTAGCTGTTGGCCTAGCTCTTCAAGGAAGCCTAGCCAACTTCGCCGGAGGCGTTGTCATTCTGCTATTCAAGCCTTTCAAGGTAGGAGACCTGATTGAAGCTCAGGGCTACATCGGAAGCGTATCTGAAATTCAGATTTTCAACACCATTCTAAAGACGGGCGACAACCGAGTCGTCATCATTCCAAATGGCTCTCTTTCGAGCAGCAGCAT
>NZ_LWFE01001554.1:0-19420 GCF_001635675.1 Oleiphilus sp. HI0061
TAAACGGGATGAAAACAATTCTTTCACTAAAGAAGTTGTTACTCGCACCCCGGATATTCATATCGCCTACGGTGAGGGAACTATAGAAAGCTCATTATTCCTTGCAGGGCAAAAGGCCGGGCTCTCACAGTCGCAAATTATGGAGCTAGCCAATATTTTCGGCTGGGATATCGACTTCATTTTAGATATCCGCTCCGGCGACAAGTTCAACCTAATCTATGAAGAGTTATACCTAGACGGAGAAAAGTACAAAAACGGCAGAATTTTAGCGGCCAACTTCCACAACCGTGAACGAGAACTTTCTGCCGTCCTCTATGAACAAGAAAACGGCATTAGTAATTACTTTACTCCTGACGGAAAAAGCATGCGGAAGGCCTTTATCAGAACGCCTGTCGACTTCGCTCGCATCTCCTCACGCTTCAACCTGCGTCGCAAGCACCCTATTCTACATAAAATCAGAGCGCACAAAGGCACTGACTACGCCGCGGCGACCGGCACGCCAATCAAAGCTACTGGTGACGGCAAGGTTATTCATGCAGCCAGAAAAGGTGGTTACGGTAAAACTGTCATCATCCAACACGGACAAAGCATCACCACTCTTTATGCTCACATGAATGGCTACGCACGCGGCATCCGCTCGGGCAAGCGCGTTAAGCAAGGCCAAATCATTGGCTATGTCGGTAGCACAGGACGTTCAACAGGGCCCCATCTTCATTATGAATTTAGAGTTAACGGTGTCCACAAAAACTCTCTAAAGGTGAAACTGCCACACGCGAGCCCTATCCCTAAAAAGGAGCTTGCTCGCTTTAAGAAAGCAACACACTCACACTTGGCACAGCTCGAGACCTTTTCAGAAAGTTATCAAGTCGCCTCTAATCAGTAAGTACAGATAGAGTCCCTGATATGGCAGACAAACTATATATAGGCGTCATGTCTGGCACCAGCATGGACGGAATCGATACCGTCCTTGCCTCAATATCTGAAAACAAAACCACCGGCATTGAATCATTTAGCGCACCATTTTCAAGCTCGCTTAAGTCGAAACTTCAGTCATTGTCACTACCAGGCGACAATGAGATAGACCGCCTTGGCGAAGCCAGTGTCGAGCTAGGTGAAGCTATTGCGGAAACCGTGAACGATTTACTCAAGAAAGCCAACAAGAATAGTAGCGATGTTTGCGCCATCGGTTGTCACGGACAAACAATCAGACACCGCCCTGAGTCAAGCAAACCCTTTTCACTCCAGATAGGCGACCCAAGTACAATCGCCCACATCACTAATATCACGACGATTACCGATTTCAGAATGGCAGATATGGCCGCGAAGGGGCAAGGCGCACCATTAGTCCCCGCATTTCACCAAGCAGTATTTGGCGACTCAAACGAAACGAGAATCGTTGCCAATATTGGCGGCATCGCGAACATTTCAGTGCTCTCAAAAACAAAGAACAAGCTATCCGGCTACGACACAGGCCCCGGAAATATGCTTATGGACCTATGGATTCAAAGCCGCTTAAAGAAAGCGTACGATCATAATGGCGACTGGGCGAGCACAGGGTCTGTTATCGAAGATTTATTACAGGGTTTTCTCGACGAGCCCTATTTCAAACAAACAGCACCCAAAAGCACCGGTAAAGAACTGTTTAACTCAGCATGGATAGCCAATAAGATTGCAAACAGCACATTCCAAAGCGAAGATATTCAGCGCACGCTACTCGAGCTAACGGCCAGCACAATTAGTAACAGCATCATCACCAGCACTAATGGTGATGGCTGCGACATCTTCGTCTGCGGCGGCGGCATCAATAATCAACTACTAATGACTCGCCTCCAAAACCTGCTTCCAAGCTATCGCTTAAGTTCAACCCTCGACCTGGGAATAGACCCGCAATTGGTTGAGGCCAGCGCTTTCGCCTGGTTAGCAAGACAAACACTGAACAACCTGCCAGGCAATGCCTGCTCCGTTACGGGAGCAAGCAAGAGCAAAATATTAGGTGGAATTTACCCCGCTTGAAGCGATTCCTTCGAAGCCTCTTCCGTATTTTGTTCTGGCTGCCACTTCTTTATTAACCCCATAACCTTGTAGCCTTTTACCCCCATCATTGCGCTAGCAGTCATCACACCTGCCATCAATGCGCCACCAACACCCGCAGTCACTACATCAGCACCGGTAAGGTAGAAGTTTTTAATCGGCGTTACCGGATGCAACCACGCCTGTTCAAAGCGCTCTACGCTATGGTCAATACCATAAATCTCGCCTTCTTCATTCCATTGAAACCATTGAGTCGAAAGCGGCGTCGAAAGCTCAACATAATCAAGAGCATCTTTTAATTGTGGCATTTGCTCGTAAAGCATATTCATCAATTTTTCAGTAAGCTTCACCTTAAGCGCTTCGTACTCTTCCCCGCGCTTATTCCAGGTCGACCCTTCCCATTCCGCAAACCACTCTGGCTTACAGGGTGCTACAATCTCTGCCGTAGACTTTCCAGGATAGCGTTCATTCCAGCTTGGATCTTTTGCTGAAGGAAAAGAAATATAGGTAAGCGGCAGTTCTGCTTCCAAGCTCTCATTGAACTTACTTACATTGTCATCATGATCACTCGTCGGGTATATCCAGAAGTTTTTCTTAGGTATCCCTAATTCTTTTGCCGTACCTTTAAAGCCCGCGTAAATACATATATGCGACGAGGAAATCTCCACTCTTTCTAACAACTTATTCAGTTTATGCTTTTTGATAGCCGACTCTGGCAGCAATTTATTCACCGTGGGATATAAACCAGCGCAACTTACCACTGCATCAGCCGTAATTTCCTGACCTTTCTTCAGCCTTACGCCATAAGCTTTATTGTTTTTGATGAGAATTTCATCCACACCAGCATAGGTAAAGACATTTCCTCCTGAACGCTGAATCACTGGAATAATTGTCTCTGCAATTTTTGCTGCCCCCCCAACCGGGTAACTACCACCATTCAAGTAATGCTTCGCCACCATCGCATGCATCATGAATGATGCTTTCTTAGGAGGTAAACCATAATCCCCCCACTGAGCGGTTAAGACGCCGATAAGTTCTTCGTTATCAGTAAGCTCTTTCAGCACCTCGTAAGTTGTTTTATAGAAATAATCCGGAAGAAATTTATGGCGAACGCGGTTATAGAGCAAACCTGCCATTCTGGGCATTGCCTGTCCGGCAAAGAATTTTGGCACAAGAGAGCTTACCCTATATAGAAGCTCCACATACTTATCGATAGCTTCAGTCTCTGATGGAAAATTCTTCTTCATCTCGTCTTTGAAAGCGTCTTTTCCCGCTAGGTAGTTATACTCTTTACCGCCTATAATCACTTGATCGAAAAGCGGGTCCATCTCTTCCCATTTGAGCTGACCATCTGTGATCACATCAAACAAACGGCGCAGCACCGTCCAAGGCTTATGAACCTCACCAATATAATGAACACCAACATCCCACTCATAACCATTGCGCTCATAGGCGTGCGTGTAGCCACCTGCGGTATAGTGCTGTTCTAGCACACAAACCTTCTTTCCCAACTTTGAGAGTAAGGCCGCATTTGCCAGGCCACCTATTCCGGAACCAATAACAATCACATCATAATGATCATCTGCTTTGTTTTTTCTATATCGAGTTCCAGTTCGCACCATTATTTCTCTCCACTGCATCAATCAGTCAAAAACACAAAAAACCAAGCTCACGACAAGCTCATTATTTCGACATATTACCTCGCAAACAAATTATTATGCAACTTATTGCATATTGAAAAATAATATATACTAGCCAATGTCTATTCAATTTAGAGCTGAGCCATGTCCTTAAAACACGCCATTCTCGTATTATTAGAAACCGAACCAGGCAGCGGTTATGACCTATTAAAACAATTTAAAGAAGGACTAGGGTATTTTTGGAATGCAAGCCACCAGCAAATTTATCAGCAACTAAAAGTTCTTTTAGAGCAGGATTTTATCTCCTGCAACAATATAAAACAGACTGATAAACCCGATAAAAAGGTTTACGACATCACAGCAAAAGGCGTTGAAGAGCTCAAGCAATGGCTATCGGCGCAGGTAAAACCGAATAAAACCAATGATGCCCTCTTGGTAAAGGTTTTTGGCGGCCACCTTATCGATCAAAACAACTTGTTAGAGGAAATTGAAGCGCATCAAGCGCTACACCAAAAGACATTACAAAGCCTTCTATCGATAGAGCAGAGCTACTTAAGCCTGCCCCCAGAGAAGCAAGCCAACTATAAACTTCCCTACCTTACACTAAGGCGCGGAATCATTGGTGAACAAGCCTGGTTAAGCTGGGCAGAGGAAGCCTTAGAGTCGATCAAAAAATAATCAAAGCTTTTTTTCTCAAATCTGCGTATAATTGCCGCCCTTTTATTCTGTCCTCGCGTCAGAACCATTTTATCGATAGGCATTCCTAACTATGACAGACTCCACGCCTCAATTTGAGCAACTTGGTCTCCCCGAAAATATCTTAAAAGCCGTAAAGGAACTTGGATACGAAACCCCTTCTCCAATCCAAGCTCAAGCAATACCCACACTTCTTAGCGGCAAAGACATTTTGGGTCAAGCTCAAACCGGCACCGGAAAGACTGCAGCATTTGCCCTCCCTTTACTTGCAAATATCGACGCAAACAAGTCTGAAACGCAAGTATTGGTGTTAGCCCCTACACGCGAGCTAGCGATTCAGGTTGCTGAAGCATGTCAAAGTTATGCGAAACACATGAAGAACTTCCATGTTCTTCCTATTTACGGCGGCCAAAGCTATAGCAACCAGTTACGCCAGCTCAAGCGCGGCGCACAAGTGGTGGTTGGCACTCCGGGACGCGTCATGGATCACATGCGACGCGGGACGCTGAAACTCAACACCCTAAAAACCTTAGTACTTGATGAAGCAGATGAAATGCTACGCATGGGCTTTATTGATGATGTTGAATGGGTATTGGAACACACACCCGAGGATCGGCAAATCGCCCTATTCTCTGCGACCATGCCTCGCGAGATTAAGAAAGTAGCCCAGAACCACCTCACAGACCCAGAGATCATTAAAATCGCTGATAAAACAGCGACGGCAAAAACCATCAACCAGCGTTATATGATGACCTCCGGCATCGATAAGCTAGAAGCTTTGACTCGCGTTTTGGAGATGGAAACCTACGATGGTGTCATTATTTTCGTACGTACTAAAATTGCCACCGAAGAGCTTGCGTCAAAACTTAACGCTCGCGGTTATTCGGCGGCGGCTCTAAACGGCGATATAGCACAAGCGGCCCGAGAGAAAACAGTAGACCGCCTAAAGAAAGGTGGCATCGATATCCTTATCGGAACTGACGTTGTCGCGCGAGGTCTGGATGTGGAACGCATCAGTCACGTCATCAACTATGACGTTCCTTACGATACTGAAGCCTACGTTCACCGAATTGGCCGAACAGGCCGCGCCGGTCGTTCAGGTGATGCAATACTTTTCATCACACCACGTGAAAAGCGCATGCTTCGCTCTATTGAGAAGGCAACGAGCCAAGCTATTACACGAATGGATGTGCCGACAGCGAATGTCATTAATCAGATTCGCGTAGACCAGTTCAAGAAAAACATCCTGGAGCTACTTGAGTCTAACGACACCAGCTTTTTCCAAGAGATCATCGAAACGCTCATTGAAGAAAGTCATGCAGACCCGATCAAAATTGCTGCTGCACTCGCTCATATCAATAATGGTAATCGTCCCTTCTTGCTTGATCCGAATAGCGATAGAAAGATCAACAAACCCGAGCGAGAAAGGGAACCAAGGGAACCAAGAGAAAGAGATAGCCGAGGCGGTATGGATAAGTTGAAAGCCGCTCCTCGCCCACTAAGGGATCATCCAGATGTTAAACTGGTTCGCTACCGCTTGGACGTAGGCTATAAAGATAATGTCAAACCTGGCAATATCGTCGGCGCTATCGCAAACACTGCTGATTTAGATAGCGAATACATCGGACAAATTGAGATATACAACAACTTCAGTACGGTAGACTTACCTGACGGCATGCCTAAGTCGGTTTTATCTTTACTTAAAGCAGCTCGTGTCGCGAACAAGCCAATCAATCTGCGTAACTTCTCTATGGATGAAGTTGACGAA
Organism: Oleiphilus sp. HI0061; assembly: GCF_001635675.1. Lineage (NCBI taxonomy): Bacteria > Pseudomonadati > Pseudomonadota > Gammaproteobacteria > Oceanospirillales > Oleiphilaceae > Oleiphilus > Oleiphilus sp. HI0061. Next base: position 6,136 of record NZ_LWFE01001554.1, read on the forward strand.
GGCTCTTTAAGGCCTAGCCCTAATAAGCGAAACACTAAGCCTCGCTCAAATCGACGTAGCGGAAGCAAGCCAGACCGTAAAGGAAAGGCTAATCGAAGCCGTGATAGAGATAGAAGCTAAGTAAATTGCAGAGACAAAAAAACCGGACTTAGAGAAATCTAGTCCGGTTTTTTTGTGTCTAACAGCAGTTCTAGTTATTGCTAATTAATAACTTACTTACTGTTTTCAAGAATATAGTTAACTGTCGCAGCAATCTCGTCATCAGAGCAAGACATACATGTACCTTTAGGAGGCATCGCGTTTACACCAGAAATAGCATTAGCGATCAAAGCATCCACACCTTTTGCAGAACGATCAGCCCAAGTCGCTGCATCACCAAATTTCGGAGCGCCCATCGCACCAGTACCGTGACATGCTGCACATGAAGTGTCATAGATTTCTTTTGCGCTTTTAGGCCCTGACGCTACGGCTGCAGCAGCTGTACCACAGTCATCACCTTCAACACATACTTTACCGACCGGCTTCAATCGATCACGAATAGAGTCTTCATCCATTGCTGCATTAACAGAGAACACGACTGCCATAGTCATTACAGTTGATAGCAACACTTTGATTAGCTTATTCACTTAACACCTCATCTCTCATTTAATATTTATAGTGCACCTACTCTCATTTGATATTTATAGTACACCTATAATGTTGGCAGCATTATAGGGCATATTACAAACAACACAACCGTAGATATCTTCGAAAAAGCCCGGAAAAGTCGTTCTAAGGCAGCCAAATAAACCTATCTCACACCTTATTCCTAGATTAGGTCATATTTGTTAATTTTTTCTGCATTGTTCTTTGTTCAAAGCCCAATCCTTGACTACACTTGAACTTGAGTTTGAAAATATTCGCAAGAGCTGGTTTCTGTCCCAAGTTATAAAAAGGATGAAGAGCCCTTCAAATAGGTAATTCAAACAGCAATATGAGCCTCTCAGGTAACCCCTATAAAGTTATTACAGAGTACTCATTGAATAGTAAATTAAAATGGAAAAGGTTAGATAATGTCAGAAACACTTTCAGGAACCGTTAAATGGTTCAATGAATCAAAAGGCTTTGGTTTTATTCAGCGTGAGAATGGACCAGACTTGTTTGTTCACTTCAGCAATATTCAAGGCGACGGTTTTAAAACTTTGGCAGAAGGCCAAGCAGTTACATTTACAGAAGGCTCTGGCCAGAAGGGCCCTCAGGCTGAAAATGTAAACCCTGCATAGTAAGAATTCCTCATTCAACCCCGTTCCGGGGTTGAATTTTTCCTCTCTCACAAGCCTCACACTCAGTCAGCTAAACTCCTCAAATAAGCGACCTCTAGCGAAACCAACGTTTACCATTTCGAAAAGCTCTATTCAATTCAAACAGTCCACGATTGAAGTGCACTCGACACTTTTGTAACAGCGTATACTCTATGATTCGACGCTGATATAGGTGCAGGCTGACATGCCCCCAAACTACCCACCAGCGAACCGGATTCATTCCTTTACCTGACTTACCCGTGTCTTTATTCAAAAGCATTACATTCAATTGAACATCTGGCTTTTTAGGGTGATCGAGCACTAGACCAGTACCTTTAAAGCCCATTTTCTTGTATCGATAGACCCAATCATCGAGACTCGAAACCATTACGTACTTCTTACCCGCCGACAAGCCTTCACGGTACATATTTTCAAACACACCATGCAGAACGTCGGTGTCCTGATAGTACTTTTCAATACATATCGCGGTAATTTCCATAAGCTCTTCATATTGAGGCAGCTTTGCAAAAAGGCTCTTTGGTAATAACTGGTCAAGCTCAAATGGCTTCTCACCTCGCTCACCAAATACCAGCAAAGCACTACCGATTACGCGCTCATTATGAAAAGCAATCAATATCCGACCATAAGCATCCTGCTGCATAGCAAAGCGTGCAATAGGGTCATCTTTGTTACACATCCCCATACTCGCGTATGACTTGCGACGCAATTTCAAGACGGCTTCGTACTCCGCCTGAGTTTCAACAAAACGATACTGAACCAGCTCTTGAATATGCTGGGCATTCATACCCGCTCGACTAATGTCTCGCGGCGTCTTCTGTGCAAAATGGAAGCAATGCTGAGCCAGCTCGTCTTCTGCCAAATACGAAAGTGAGGGCGTTTCAATAAAGCATCTAATTTTATTCTGATCCGTTAACGAAACGTTGGACACCTTACCGACGACATTCTGAAGCTCTTGAATCGAACCCAAGCTATACTTCAGCTCCATACCTTCAAACAAGGTAAACTCTGTGTGAATCCCGCTTGCATAGAAGCCATTGCGAGACAAACTCTCCACCTCAAAATAGGCGTTTTGTTTGTAGACAAAAGGGTGAACCATTTGTCCTTTTAGGCTTTGTTCGGCACTTAAGTGGATAGGATGGAAACGGTCGTGCTTACTGCTCTGTTCGTGCTCAATGACCGCCGCAATTTTTACCTGCCCCTGCCTGATGGGCTGCCGGTCTATAATAAGCCCTTTAATCAGGTACTCGTGGTGTATCAAGGGGCTTACTAATACTTCTATTTTCCCTCCCACTTTCAGATCATCAGCATGCTCTTTTGAAACCGAGATAGCAAAGCCCAAACTTGAGAAGTCTGTGAGGGAAACCGAGAGGCTTTTATGCTCCAGACGAATCATCGCCTGGAAACCGTGCTTCCCGCTTAAAGATTGCCGAGCGATACGTCTATCTTCTCGGCTTATGAACTGGGTCTTAAATTCCATTATGGAAGTTACTCTAATTAATTGACAGCCTACAGCTATTTATTGAATTTATTATTTAATGACTGCCCGCATTCTGTACAATTTTTCCTACAATAACAACTCTCGCAAGTCACCTAGCACCTGTGACAATAAAGTTGTGAAACGCGCAGCATCGGCTCCGTTAACTGCTCGATGATCATAAGATAAAGACAGTGGCAACATTAAGCGTGGTTTGAAGGCTTCACCGCCATCCCAAACCGGTTTCATTTGCGCTTTCGATACCCCTAAGATCGCCACTTCCGGTGTATTTACAATTGGTGTAAAGGCGGTACCGCCCACACCACCTAAACTAGAAATAGTAAAACATGCCCCCTGCATATCCGCTGGCGACAACTTTCTGTCTTTCGCTTTGGCTGCCAAAGACTGGCATTCCTGGGCAATATCCCAAAGGCTTTTTTGGTCGACATTGCGAATAACCGGAACAACCAAGCCAGCAGGCGTATCTACTGCCAAGCCGATGTGTATATATTTCTTACGTACAATTTTCTCGTTTTTTATATCGAGTGAAACATTGAACTGCGGTAGCTGCTGCAAAGCATAAGCGCACGCTTTTATAATGAAGGCTACCGGTGTCAGCTTTACGCCGCGACTCTCAGCCTGTGCTTTGTGGCCTTTTCGAAAAGCCTCAAGGTCTGTAATGTCCGCCTCATCAAACTGCGTAACATGCGGAACCGTTAGCCAACTGGCCTGCATATTCTTAGCAGTAAGGCGCTGAAGTTTATCCATCTGCTGGATTTCAACTTCTCCAAATATTGAGAAGTCAGGCAAAGCAATTTCAGGAAGACCTAGCCCCCCTTGGTTACCACTTTGCGCAGCCTGGACCTGAGACTTTATATATTTCCTTAAGTCCTCTTTCAGAATTCTACTTCGAGGCCCGGAACCCTTTACTCGAGACAACTCAACTCCATGCTCTCTCGCAAATTTACGAACTGCAGGACCTGCATGAACCTTGCTTCCTGAAATCTGAGGCAGCACCGCAGGCGCATCATCCTCACTTACGATTGTCTCTTCCCGGGCATCAGTGTCATGCTCAGGTTTGGGCTTATTTTCATTGCTAGGCTTGCTGATTTCTTCGTTAGCATTCGCTGCTGATGAACCACCTTCAACCTTGAGCTCTGCAATAATATCACCTTTGGAAACCTTGTCTCCAACTTTGATATTAAGCGTTTGCAAAATACCCGACTCAGAGCAAGGTATCTCCATGGTTGCTTTATCAGACTCCAGCACAATCATCGCCTGATCACACTCTAAGGCATCACCTACTTCAACCAAGACCTCAATGACTTCAACCGATTCACTTCCGCCTAAATCCGGTACAGCTACCTGAACAAGCTCACTTTGCGGTGTTTCGCCCGGACTCTTCTCTTCCGAAGCTGATTCCTCAAGCTGAGCGTTCCCCTCAGAGGGTTCCATCACCAGTACCAAGGAACCTTCACTGACTTTGTCTCCTACTGTCAAAGAAACTGATTCAACCTTCCCCGCACATGGACTGGGTACCTCAACGGTCGCCTTATCCGATTCCAATACAATAAGTGAGCTGTCCACCTCAATTTCATCACCAGGAGATACACAGACCTCTACAACCTCTACTTCGCCCTCAACTCCGACATTGGGGACTTTGACTTCTATCGAATTCATCATCGTCTCCTGGTTATCGTTGAGTTGGACTTAGACAATTTCGGTCAATACCGAATTTGCGCATCGCATCTAGCACTACCTTCGCTTCAACCTTCCCTTCTTCAGAAAGTGCACTCAAAGCCGCCACCACGACATAGTGTCGATCAATTTCAAAAAACTGTCTTAATTTCTGCCGAGTATCACTCCGGCCAAAACCATCAGTCCCCAGAACCGTATAGCGCTTCGGTAAGTATGCTCGAATCTGCTCGCCATAAAGGCGGATATAGTCAGTCGATGCCACCACTGGTCCTTCACGTTCACCCAAGCAAGTTTCGACATAGCTTACTTTTTTCTTTTTATCCGGGTTCAACATATTCCAACGAACGGTCTTCATGCCATCTCGCGCCAATTCATTAAAACTAGTGACACTCCAAATATCACTTGCGATGTTATATTCATCACGCAAGATTTCGGCAGCAACTCTAACTTCATTTAATATGGCACCACTACCCATTAACTGAACGCTGAGTTTCTTTCCTCGCCCCTTAGGTTTAAGGGTATCGAATAAGTACATCCCTCTCAGGATTCCCTCTTCGGAGTCTTTGACCAAAGCAGGCTGTTTATAGTTTTCATTCATAATACTCAAATAGTAATAAACGTCTTCATTCTCCTGATACATACGACGTAAACCATCTTGAATAATCACCGCTAATTCACAGGCATAGGCGGGGTCATAAGCGATACAGTTCGGTATCGTTCCTGCCATAATATGACTATGTCCATCTTGATGCTGCAGCCCTTCTCCGTTGAGCGTTGTTCGACCTGCAGTTCCACCAACAAGAAAGCCGCGAGAACGCATATCGCCCGCCGCCCACGCTAAGTCCCCAACACGTTGAAACCCAAACATTGAGTAGTAAATATAGAACGGTATGAGCGGGTAATCATGAGTGCTATATGAGGTTGCGCAGGCCATCCATGCAGCCATTGCACCCGCTTCATTAATCCCCTCTTCCAGAATCTGTCCACCTTGATCTTCACGATAGTACATCACCTGATCACTATCATTCGGCACGTATTTTTGACCTTCAGAGGTATAGATGCCAAGTTGACGAAACATTCCCTCCATACCAAAGGTTCTCGCTTCATCCGGCACGATTGGCACGACGCGCTTACCGATACGCTTGTCCTTAGTTAAGGACGAAAGCATTCTAACAAAGGCCATGGTAGTTGAGATTTCTCTCTCACCACTGCCCTCTAGTTGATTCTTGAAAAAACTCAAGTCAGGCGTCACCAAAGGCTGACTCTGGGCACGCCGTTTTGGATAGAATCCACCTAGTTCCTCTCGGCGTTTTTTCATATAGACAGCTTCAGGGCTGTCTGCTGATGGCTGATAGTAAGGGATTGATTCTATATCGTCATCGCTGACAGGCACCCCAAACCGGTCACGGAATGCCTTAAGTGTTTCGACATCAAGTTTCTTCAGCGAGTGAGTACTGTTTGTTCCTTCACCAACCTTACCAAAGCCATAACCTTTGATCGTGTGCGCCAGAATAACGGTCGGCTGACCTTTATGATTAACCGCCTTATGATACGCAGCATAAACCTTGTAAGGATCATGCCCGCCACGATTAAGTTGCTCAATATCCCGTTCACTCAATTGCTCAGCTAACTTGGCAAGCTCCGGATAGCGACCAAAGAAGTGCTTCCTCGTATAAGCCGCACCATTTGACTTAAAGTTTTGCATCTCGCCATCAACCACTTCATCCATCGCGCGCTGCATCGAGCCATCAGTATCTTGATCAAACAGAGGGTCCCACATCCGTCCCCAAATAACCTTGATAACATTCCACCCTGCGCCGCGGAATACCCCTTCAAGTTCTTGAATAATTTTACCGTTTCCTCTAACAGGCCCATCCAACCTTTGAAGGTTACAGTTCACGACAAATATCAGGTTATCGAGTTTTTCTCGCCCCGCTAGAGCTATGGAGCCAAGCGTCTCAGGCTCATCTGTCTCGCCATCGCCTACAAAGCACCAGACTTTTCGATTGCTTTTATCAGTAAGCTCTCGACTATGTAAGTACTTCATCACATGCGCTTGATAGATGGCTTGTAAGGGCCCTAAGCCCATAGATACCGTTGGGAACTGCCAATAATCAGGCATTAACCAGGGGTGAGGATATGATGGCAAACCATTTCCATCTACTTCATTTCGATAATTATCCATTTGCTCTCTAGAAAGCCGCCCCTCGATAAAGGAACGAGCATAGATACCTGGCGAAGTATGCCCTTGAATATATATAAGATCCGCTTCGCGCTTATCATTTCCCGCGTGAAAGAAGTGATTAAAGCCAACATCGTAAAGTGTCGCACTCGAAGAAAACGAGGATATATGTCCACCTAGTTCCCCCGGCCGTTTATTTGCCCTGAGTACCATCGCCATTGCATTCCAGCGAATAAGAGAGCGAATCCTACGTTCCATAAACAAATCGCCGGGCATCCGAGCTTCTTGGTCAGTAGGAATTGAGTTGCAATACGGCGTCGTCACTGAATATGGTAACTCACCACCTAACTTGCGAGCCTTCTCAGATAGTAAAGCAAGCAAATACTCCGCTCGCTCCATACCTTCATTATCGATTACAGACTGAATAGCTTCTAACCATTCCGAGGTTTCAATTGGATCAGAATCATCCAACATAGAGCACTCCTTAGGACACTAAATATTATTATTCTCTAAGAAAGCCAATCCTGGCACGCGAATCACCGCCAAAAATAAGCCGTCTTTACACATGACTCTAAGTTTAGACCCTCATTAGCAATAGCGTTAATTGAGTTTAGTAAAATAAACAACAAGCATAACGTGAATAATATTCACATTATTAAATGTACATATAGGACTTAAAACTGTATCATTTGTAACCAGCCGCAATTGATCTGCAGCGATATGTTCGAATGGAATATTTTTTTAGCTTTACTATGTTGTGTGTCTTGTTGAAATGAAAGCTCCGCTTATTCTTAGTATTTCTCTGCCCTTAATGTTGATAGCAAGTAAGTCACTTGCTTCGCAGCCAATTAATTCTCAAGAAAAGAGCACTATTGCCACTTATCAATCTTTGGCAATGAGCGAGTCAGACATGGACGACGTCTCTGCCATTGCCGGCATCTCTGTTTTGGACATATACGGCTCGCCTGCCGCAGGCTTAACCGTCGATAGCGAAGATGACGAAGCAACGAACTCTAACGGGAAAAATTCATACAATGAAGCAGAAGATACACAAGATTTTGCATCCCACGAGCTGAAGAAAATTGAAGACGGTGGACTGGCTACCACTCAAGCTAGTAATGATATAGCTTCGCCAACTGAAACATTAACTATTGAAGATAATTCAGTTGTCAGCGGTGCCGCACAAAGCTTTACCACCACCAGTGAAATAAATTATAAACCGAAGAATTTTCAGCATGAAATGAAGCAACTAAGTGGTGACTCAATTTCTATTTCACGTAACCTTCATGTAGACCTACTAAAAATAGAAAATCTTAGTGGCGATCATTATGACGAAAGCCGCTCCGCGGGCAGTATTTACCTATCCGACTGGACTTCTCGAGGTGACACAATCCTAACGCCTCGTTAGAAACCACCTTACCAGGCAGCGACCGTATTTCTTAGTATTTGCATCTGCCCTTCAATCTGCGCTTTAGAGTTAACAGCTCTGCGCCAGACAATCATCCCTTGAAGCTGGCAGAGCACAAATGCAGTCATATCCTCACTTCTCATTGTAGCTGGCTGCTCTCTTTGTATTTCATTTATTGCATTAAAAATAGCATCACGAAGATCATCGACCAGCAGCTTTAGAGCCGACCTCACATCGGCGTCTTTTGAAATCTGGCTTAAGCCAGTATTCTGCATCATACATCCTAACGAACCCGCTTCAGACTGAAGCTGCTCCAAAAGCAAAACAAAATAATCATCTAAACGCTGCCTTGCAGGCTTATCACTCTTAAGCGGCGCTAACAAATAAGCTAGAACAGTCTTCCTATAATGCATTAAGACCTTTATGAATATTTCTTTCTTATCACCAAAGGTATTGTAGACACTAAAGCGGTTAATCCCAAGCTCATCTACCAAGTCTTGCATAGACGTTGCTTCATAACCCTTAAGCCAGAAAAGCTTCATTGCTTTATGCAACACTCTATCCGCATCAAATGCTAACTTACGACCCATATGCCTTTCTCAATGAATGTACTAATAAAAACTAATTATAGATTATTCTTGACCGGTCGTTTAGAAAAAAATACCATTCTAAACGATCAGTTAGAAAAATTACTAAATCCCGACCAATAACGAATAAGGAAAAACCCTATGAAAATATATGAGATGAGAATCGCACCGAACCCGCGCAGAGTCCGAATTTTCTTAGCTGAAAAAGGGATTACGGACATAGAGTTCATTGAGATCGACCTTCAAAAAGGAGAAAACCTAAACTCAGAATTCAAACAAAAAAATCCATTGGCTAAAGTTCCGGTTCTAGAGCTCGATAATGGCCAAACAATTTCTGAGTCCGTCGCCATCTGTCGATACTTTGAAGAGCTATATACAGAGAAGCCTCTAATGGGTGAAACTGCTTTCGAAAAGGCTCAAATAGAAATGTGGCAACGTTGGGCGGAGTTTTACTTTCTGATGCCAACAGGTATGTGCTTTCAACACTCAAGCGGCTACTTTAAAGACAGAATGAATCCAATTAAGGAATGGGGAGCCGAGTGTGCCACTCATGTTAGAAAATTTATGACACACCTGAATAAGCATTTAGAGCACAATGCATTTCTTGCCGGTGACACATTCAGCATTGCTGATATTACCGCACTCTGCACAATGGACTTTAATCGAGTGAATCAGATATCTATAGACAAAGAACAAGTTCACCTTCTGCGCTGGTATAAAGAAGTTTCCTCTCGCCCATCGGCTAAAGCCTAGGTACATATATGATTGATCTATATACATCACCAACCCCTAACGGACACAAGATTAGCATTGCGTTAGAGGAAATGAATATTCCTTACAAAGTAATCACTGTTGACCTATCTAAAGGTGAACAAAAAACGCCCGAGTATATCGCTATTAACCCGAATGGGCGAATACCGGCGATTATTGATCACGACAACGAAGGTTTTACTCTTTTCGAATCGGGGGCCATCCTGATCTACCTAGCCGAAAAGTCGGGAAATTTTTACGCACATACACCTAACGAGCGCGCGCTTATAAATCAGTGGCTAATGTTCCAAATGGGCGGAATTGGTCCAATGATGGGGCAAGCAAATGTTTTCTTTCGCTACTTTCCAGAAAAAATCCCCGCAGCTATTGACCGTTATCATAACGAGGTAAAGCGTTTGTTTGGAGTACTTGACTCTCACTTAAGTGAACATGAGTACCTGGTAAACAATTACAGCATTGCAGATATCGCAAACTGGGCTTGGGTTCGAACCCACAACTGGTCGGGTGTTGAAATCGATAGCTATCCAAACTTGGAAAGGTGGGTAAAAGCAATATACGAACGGCCGGCAGCATTAAGAGGCATTGATACGCCAAAGCGCCCTCGCTCAGAAAAAGTCGTTGCTAGTGGGCAAAAGATAATCGTTACCTGACAGACAGCGCTAATCAATTAAAAAGCGGGGAGCAATGTGCTTCCTTGCGCACTACTCCCCGCTACCCAAGCTGAAGTCTTGCTGACCTCTTGGTAGGTTGATAAACCCTCATCACAGATGCTCATCCTTGAGCCCTACCCGCTTGTTCACGAAGTTAACAGCCAAATGCCACTGAAAGAATAATAATACTCGCTAAGCAGCATCCCTCGACTCCTCATGATAGATAAGGCTAGTTCGCTAGCATAAACTCTTCCGCGGCGTATCCCTTGCGTAAGGCAAAGCTAAATCCCTTTACTGCGTGAAGAACGTCTTATCTGGAACTAATGTTATAAGCAATTTTTGGGTGTGAATAGTTGTAGCTACAACCTTTTCAAAAAAATAGTCTAGTGATACTGAAATAACTTGGCCAGTACGCGGAAGGCCTTATCATTTGGAACAGAGCATATACTGAGCTTGTTATATATCGCCAATTTCTTTTTATTAATAGCTTGCTGGGAGATTCCCTTCATTTCAGATAATTGATTAACATCGTAAATTAACAGTTCTCTAGCAAGCTCCTGATCAGAGGAGCTGAGCTGTGCAAAAGGACTATCCCCCTCAATAAACGTATCCCCCTGGGCTGCGGATATAATCGCACTCCAACAAGGAGCGAAGCCCTTATTTTTATCCAAAACGGCATAACACCCCAGGCGCATCATTTTTGCTGCGCTCAAGTTATAAGAGTTTGGACTGGTTAGGATAATCACCTGGCCTTTGAACTGTCTACCGAGCCAGCCAACCAAAGCCCAATAATCAACCCCTGGGATTCCTGCATCGACGAGAAGAATGCTCTCGCTTCCCGCTAATAGAAGCTGCTGTTCAAGCTCAGGAGATATTTGGTTGAACGTCTCAAATTCGCACCCCAGCAATACATCTAGAGATATTCTTAGCGTATCGAGCAAGACCTGATCGGTAGAGATTACCTTAACGTGCACCTTCACTCCTAACAAACCAGACAAAGCGAATAGGTTTCGTCATAACTAATTTCTGCTCGTAGATTTGACGCCTTCGCCAACATGAAAAACTCTAGTTTTAAGCAAGCTAATTCTGCACCACGCTCAACACTTGATAGTAAGGGGTTAAAGTAATCGTTATATGTAAATCGCCCTCCAAGATCAAAGTGAATACACTCTCTTTGAGGCTGAACCATGTCTTTAATGTCATAACCTAAAATGGAGTAATAATCTTTAAGGGTCGCAAGCATCAACACCATTGCAGCCTCATTACTTTCAATATTGCGATCAAATCGTTTTTCGCTCTTGATACCGAACTGACGCAGCAACTTAGACAAACGAAAATTACTATTCATCGCTGTCTCAACTTCTCTAGCATAAACTCTTTTAACTGCCGCTATTATTCTCTGGCTTAGAAAACGCTTGAATTGCTCGCTATCCCGAATACATACCTCGTCCATATAACGCTTGGAGTGCAGCCAACCTCGCTCACATACAGCCAAATACTCTGCTGGAAATAACACCAATTGTTCTCGATGCTGTTTGCTTAATTGCGCTTTTTCAATCCCCTTTTTCAGAACAGCCAAGCGGTCATCTATAACCTGCTGAATACAGCTATTCTCACTCAAAAGCTCCTCACAGGCTTTACTCAATAAGCAGCTCAACACAGCATCCAGCTCAAGATTTTTTGGAGTCTTTGATAAGAGTTCACCGCTATCGATAAAGCTACTAGTCGAAACAACCTTGATATGAGGCCAACGCTGATCAGCTTCGTTTAAAAATGAATATGCCGAAAAGCTGGCGCTCTCCTCATCCATCACAACCAGAAAATAATCAGCGGGTTTATGTTCCAAAAAGGAAATAGCTGATTGAATAGAGTTTGCACTTTGTATACGCAGGCCTTTAAATTTAGCTACACGTCGCGCAGAAGAACATGCTAAAGAATCATCACTAACAAACAAGAAGGCTTTGTCTAATTGCAAGCGGGTCGAATTCCATGTCATCACTTAAATCCTTTTATGATCACTGACTACTAACCGAACAAACTTATCACAGGTGCCGAGACAAGAAAGCCCGACCATATAATTAAAGGGTCACGGGTCACATTCACCTTATAAGCATATTCCATCGGAATCCAGACCGAAGGTCAACCACTATTTACATTGCTATTTGAATTAAACCTTCTACCAACAAAATATAGAATAGGTATATTACCCACAGCCCAAACAAAAAAAGCAGGCTAAGCCTGCTTTTTCTTAAACAAAATGGGAAAACCTAAAGAGTTAACGCGTACCGTAAACCACCATAGTTTTACCCTTAACCTGAACTAATCCCTGATCCTCAAGGGTCTTAAGTACACGTCCAACCATTTCACGAGAACAGCCAACTATTCGCCCTATTTCTTGACGCGTAATCTTAATTTGCATGCCGTCTGGATGAGTCATCGCATCAGGTTCTTTACATAAATCCAGTAAAGTGCGTGCAACACGACCCGTTACATCAAGAAATGCTAAGTCACCCACCTTACGCGTTGTCTGTCGCAAACGACTCGCCATTTGCTCACCAATAAAATACAAAATACGCGAGTCTTGAGACGATATTTCCCGGAACTTGTTGTAGCTGATCTCAGCAACTTCACACTCGGTTTTGGCTTTAACCCAGGCACTTCGAGAGTCCAGATTATCAAACAAGCCCATCTCACCGAAGAAATCACCGGCATTCAAATAAGCCATGATCATCTCACGACCATCATCATCTTCAATGATTACCGTTACCGAGCCTTTAATAATATAAAATAAGGAATCACTTTTATCGCCGGCGTAAATGATTGTACTTTTACTAGGGTATTTTCTACGATGACATTGCGATAGAAAGAAATCGAGGTGCTTTGTTTTACTTTCTATCGGTTTGAGTATTGTGGACATTCTAATTTACCTTTTTATTTGCTTACTTATCGTCAAGCGTTACTTCCTGTAATAGGCCAAAACTGAATCTTTATTCACTTTTTATCAGCAAAAACCGTAGCTTAGCCTACTATAATTCAGCTCAAGCACAAGGTTTTTCAATTCCTTTTTCGTAATAACCTTAAGTAACTCTTTGATACTTTTAAAAAGTATAGATCAAAAAAACAATTCCACAGNGATTATTAATTAGGGATTTATGTTACTCTGCATCATCATTTTGTAACATACACACTAGAGCAAGTGACATTCGAGGAACCA
>NZ_LWFE01001555.1:0-16275 GCF_001635675.1 Oleiphilus sp. HI0061
CTCGATGCCTTTTCCGATAAAAACGAGCGATGTTTTTCTTGGCTCGCCTGCTTGCCATGGGCGGTCAAAATAACTGTCTAGACGCTTACCCACAGCCTGCAATACTTGTCTCATTGGCTTACCTGGCAAAGCTGCAAAACCTTTTACTCTGAAGATATTGAAGTCACTAACAACGTTTTGTATCGCTGCTTGAATTTTATCGCTATCGACTTCACCGATCTGAATCACAAACGAATCGAAATGGTCATGTGCATGCTCGTGATGTTCGCCGTGCGCATGGTGATGATCATGGTGATTATGTATTTGCTCGATACGCTCTTCAGCCGCAGCATCAATGCCGATGATGGCATTGAGCTCTGCTTCACCGTTACTGATATAGGTCGTTTTGACTTCGCTTGGTACGCGCTTGCCGACAATCGTTTCAACCAATTGACGTTGTGGCGCGTCTAGCAAATCATTTTTGCTAACCACAACCAAGTCTGCAGCACTCAATTGATCGTCTAACAGTTCTTGCAAGCTAGGGTCGTGATCAAGACTTTCATCGGCCAAACGCTGTGCCTGAACCTTACCTTCATCGTGCGCAAATCGCCCTGATGCCACCGCTGGACCATCGACAACCGTTACCACGGCATCGACGGTGCAATATTCTTTAATGCCAGGCCAATTGAATGCCTGCACTAAGGGCTTGGGTAGTGCTAAGCCACTGGTCTCAATCAGAATGTGATCGATATCATCACGACGCTCTACAAGCTGCTGCATAACAGGCAGAAACTCTTCTTCCACCGTACAGCAAATGCAACCATTGGCGAGTTCGTAAATACCATTGTTAGCGCTAGAGTCGGAGTCAACAACACCACTTTCAGCACCATCTTCTTCACAAGACAAAGGACAGCTACGTAGCAGGTCCGCATCAATATCAAGTTCACCAAATTCATTGACAATAACGGCGATTCGTTTGCCTTCAGCTTGCTGAATGACATTTGATAGTAAGGTGGTTTTACCACTTCCTAAAAAGCCAGTAACGACGGTGGTAGGTATTTTATTTAATTGCATCATTTATCTCGCTGTACTCTCGTTGTTGTTCTATCTTGGTTGTCTTTGTGCTTAATCAAACTCACCGACAACGTGTGTTGTTTTCTGCTGCTAGCGCTTCACTTGTCTCGGTACATCTGGTTTAACCTTGGGCCGATAGACATGCGCTTTGTCTTTGGCATATAGATAAGAATCGGCAAAATCGTCGGTATCCAACACATGACCGACCAGGATCAAAGATGTTCGAGTAAATTTCTTTTCGCGTACTTTTTCGACGATATCTTTTAATGTTCCTGTGACTTTGTCTTCATCGGGCCAACTGGTTCTGTAACACACAGCTGCAGGGCAGTCTTCGCCATAATGCGGAATCAGCTCTCCAACAATTTTATGGATGCGGGTGACGCCAAGATGGATCGCGAGGGTCGCGCCGCTTTGTGCCAGCTGCGGAAGCCGCTCTCGCTCAGGAAACGGAGTTTTGCCTTCATAGCGCGTCATAATTAGCGTTTGAGAAACGCCAGACAAGGTCAACTCTTTACCTAAATACGCGGCAGACGCAGCAACAGCACTGACACCCGGTATGATTTCATAATCAATACCAGCTTGCTCTAGCCGTCTAATTTGCTCACCAATCGCACCATAAAGTGAAGGGTCACCACATTGAAGCCGCGCAACGTCTTTACCTTCTTGGTGGGCTTTCTCAATGTGCTGGCTAATTTCTTCTAAGTCGATAGAGGCGGTATCGACAATCAACTCTGCTTTATCTTCAACTGAATCCAAGACCTCTCTGGGTATCAATGAACCGGCGTACAAAACAACAGGACAACGCTCAAGTATACGCTGGCCTTTTAGGGTCATGAGCTCTGGGTCACCCGGACCGGCTCCAATAAAATAGACTGTCATAGTTTTTTCTTATAGCCTCTTGGCGTGTAAACCCATTCTTTTTTGCCATTGACGATATGTCGAGATTCGCTGTTTCCAACGCTCACAAGCGTGAACATATCAACGTCTTTGGCATCTAACTTATCTAGGGTGGTAATGGTGATGGACTCGTCTTCACGGGTTAATTGGCGCCCCAACAAAACGGGCGTCGAAGCCGGTCGGTACTGGAGCAAAACGTCTCGCGCATGGTTCAACTGCCAATCACGCTTTTTAGATACGGGGTTATAGAACGAGATAACAAAGTCACCTTGGCCAGCGCTATGAATACGCTTTTCGATCGTCTCCCAAGGCGTTAGCAAATCAGATAACGATACGGTACAAAAATCATGACCGAGCATGGCGCCGACACGGCTTGCGCCCGCTTGCATGGCAGAGATTCCAGGGACAACGTCTATCTCAACATCTAGCCATTCTGGATGATCTAAGGCCTCGCCTTGCGCTTGCTTTAAGAGTTGTTGATCCAACAATTCAAACACCAACGTTGCCATCGCATAAATGCCGATGTCGCCACTCGAAACCAAGGCGGTTGTTTTACCGCTAGCCGCGAGATCTAAGGCGAGTTTAGCTCGCCCGATCTCTTCCCCCAAAGGTAACTCGTGATGTGTTTTTCCATCACACACATCACCTAACAAGTCGAGATACAAACCGTACGCGACCAAATCTGAACTGGCTCCAATGGCGCTAAGCGCTTTCGGCGCCACAAGAGATCTATCACCAGGACCGGTGCCCACTACAAATAACTGACTCATGCTAATTTTGTTTCCTGCTCTTAATTCAAATGAACTATTTTTCCAATACGACCTAAGCACTATTACTTATCTGACGCTGTCTTAGTAAAGCTCCGTGCAATCGCGCACGTGGCTTTCTTTGTCTTTTGTTTCGATAAAACCAACTCCGCTGGCGCAGACGTCGTCTTTTGTGCCGAATACAATGCCGCCGATTCAGCGACCCCATACACGCCAACTGTGTCGAATATATAATCTGACTTTACGCTCAGCTGAGACTCAACCGTCGCCAACTGATCTTTGTCCCATGTGAGATACGGTAAAGCCAGGGATGCCGCCAAATCGATTAACCCTTGTTCGTCCGCCTTAATATCAATGCTTGCGATGCCGCTAATCTGTGAAAGCTCTAAACCCTTTTCCACAAGGCATTGTTCTAGCAAGGCACGAAGTTCTGACTCAGGGCAATGCCGCTCGCAGCCCATGCCCACGATGTAGATTGGTTTCAAATACGGATCCGCCGTCGTTAAGACCAAGCTTGCACTGAGTACTTCCGAAATAATTCGCCCAAACTCATTCGCGCCACCTTCATGCCCGGACAGCAAGGGAATAACAAATTCGCCACGTTCATCCAGAACGAGGACGGGCGGGTCTTCATGTTTGTTCACCATTACCGGCGCGAGTGTTCGCATGACAATGCCTGTGGCACAGATTAAAATCTGTCGTTCGCCGGCGCGAAATGAGTCTTGCACCGTTTGCGCAAAGGGTTGCGGTTTAAACGACACCTCGACTTCATTCGTAAGCGCAGTTGAATCGGTTCTAATTGCGCTTGCTAAGCGTTCTGCCAAACAGCGCCCGGCTTCGGTTAACGCGAAAATTCTAATCACGACTTCTCTCCTCTGAGCTACGATCTGCCGATGGTAAAACCACAAACAAAGAAAAATACGGCCCTTGCTCTGGAGATAATTGAGTTATATCGCTCACAATCTTCTGATTATCTCGGCCGATATATTCAAGATACGTGGCGTCGGCTAATCTTCCCGTTCGCTCAAGCAATGCCAATATTCTTGGGCGGGCCTGCCCTGCTTTCATGATCACCACACTATCGTGCTCGCTAAGGGCTCGCTCTATTTGCGAATCCTGATGACGGCCACTGACCACAACAAACGATTCTTTTAACATTGTAAGCGGTTGCATCATCGCGCTGGCAGCAGCATTCACAGACGAAATACCTGGGATCACCTGACAGGGGTAGTCATCCTGAAGCCGCTCAAGTAAGTAGGCAAACGAGCCGAAAAATAAGGGGTCGCCTTCACACAAAAACGCCACATCCTGCCCCGCATCAAGCGCCGCTTTTATCCGAACAGCGCCACTGTCGTAAGCGTGATTCGCTAAGGTACGATCCTTCGACATCGGCATCTCGATCACGACATCCTCAAGAACATTAAGACCCTGATCCGCCGCTCTCTCTTCACGTTCTGTCAGCGCGTTTCTTGCAATCATTTTCGCTTGTGAGCTACCGGTTTCACCACTGAGATAGCTGATCACTGGCGCGTTCTGGATTACTTTGAATGCCTTCATCGTTAGTAAGTCAGGATCACCCGGCCCAACGCCAACACCATAAAAGGCGCCGAGCTTATTCTGATTGACCTGCTGCTGGTTAGACATGATCCAAGGCCTCATTCGTTGCTGTCTTTTCTACTTTCACAAACTTATAAAGTGTGACGGGTAGTTGTGGTTTGTAATACAACTCACCCGCCAGCGTTTCGCCGCGACTAACGGCCAGCTCAAATGTTTCGAC
Organism: Oleiphilus sp. HI0061; assembly: GCF_001635675.1. Taxonomy (NCBI): domain Bacteria; kingdom Pseudomonadati; phylum Pseudomonadota; class Gammaproteobacteria; order Oceanospirillales; family Oleiphilaceae; genus Oleiphilus; species Oleiphilus sp. HI0061. The sequence goes on from NZ_LWFE01001555.1 coordinate 4,495, forward strand.
ATGGCTTGTTTCATCGCTGAACCGAGATTGGTAAAACTGATAAAGTTGTTGGCGCGTTTGTTCGGTCACGGCACTGGCGACGACCATCCCACGCTCTGGTAGTTGCTCCCAGGCTAGATTTAGAATGTCTAATAACTGACCGCCGCTTCCGCCCACAAAAACCTTGTTAGCCGCGGGCAAAGTTGAACAAATATCAGGTGCACTGCCCTCAACAATTGACAAGTTTGGTTCAACTGCGAAACGGTGCTGATTCGCCTTCAAGCAGTCTAACCTCTCCGGATGATGCTCGATTGCATGAACCTGGGCACCTTTACCCCACAACGCTAGCTCTGTGGCAACACCACCGCAACCTGCCCCAACATCCCAAATGCAATCGTCTGTTGTCGGTTCTAACAAAGACAATATCGCTAAGCGAACTTCACGCTTGGTAATCATGCCTTTACCGGGTGCTTTGTCCGTCACAAACTGCTCATCCGGAATTCCCGGAAATGTCGGCGTATATTGCGTCGATTCAAGTGTCTGTAAACACACGACATTTAAGGGATCAAAACGTTGGCTTTGTGCCTCTCCATCAATGAGTTCATCAATTGATAATAGACGTACCCGTTCGTCTGAATAACCAAGCTTTTCGCAGACCGTCAGCGCTGCCATTTCAAAGCCACGGCGTTGGCATTCTTTAGCAATTGCATGCGCAGAACTATTTTGATCAGTGAGCAATACATAGCATGTATGCGGTTTGAGCTGAGTGGTCAAAGATTGTAATGGACGACCATGCAGTGAAATAACCTCAACATCTTGTAAGGACCAGCCGAGTCGATGGCAAGCGGCTTGAATGCTGGACACGCCCGCATGAAAACAAAGTTGATCTTGCCTCAAATCCGAAAAGCTCTGCCGTACCCATTTTCCGATACCAAAAAATAGCGGATCACCTGAGGCTAGCAAGGCAACTGTTTCACCTTCGTCCAGATAGCTCGCCAATTGCCCTTTTAAAATAGAGAGCTTAGGAAGCTGCTCAGTCACCTGCCTTTCTGAAATCCACCAGCGAACCGTCTCTAACTGTCTCTGGGAACCAATAATACGATCTGCTGACTGCAAAGCACTCAAGGCGACTTCGTCCAAGTTCGCTTGCTCCGAAACGCCAAGGCCAATTACATGTAAGGGCATTAATACCACTCCCCGCGATTACAGCGTAAAAGCGCATTACAAGCCGCGGCGGTAACTGCACTGCCACCTTGGCGGCCAGCCAAGGTTATACACTCCACGCCTAATTTTTTGTGTTCTTCCCAAAGCGCTTCTTTAGATTCTGCTGCGCCGACAAAGCCGACTGGCATGCCGATGATAAGCGCCGGTTTGTCTGCGCCTTGTTCCAACATTTCAAGTAATCTGAACAAGGCCGTTGGAGCATTCCCTATCAATACAACGCTGTCTTTCAAGAAGGGTGTCCAAGAACTTAAGGCAGCCATCGACCTTGTTTCGCCTAGTTGTTTAGCCTGTTGAATGGTGTCGTTATCGTTCAAAAAACACAGGGGCTCTCGTTCAATCATGCGCTTAGTAACGCCTTGCTTGACCATCTCCACATCGCACAAAATTGGCTTATTCTGACCCAAGGACGCTCTGCCTTTTTCGCAAGCACCTGCGCTAAACAGAATCTTATCCGTCAGCTCGGGCATACCTAAGCTATGTACGACACGCATCACGACCTGTTGTTGTTCTTTATCGAAACAACTCAAGTTGCTTAGCTGGCGAATCAGCTCAAAGCTTTGTCGCTCAATCGCTTTCGGGTCCAATTCGTAATCAAATGGCATCTCGGTTTCCTATACGTTTTTTTCGCTATTGTTTTGCTCAGTATCTTGATCCTCAAGGGTGAGAGAATCAGACAGCGAACTTTCGACGTGATGTAGGCAGTCATCAAGGTCACTGAACAAATGCTTGACTGGCGATATGTTTGGGCGCGTCAACATCACCACCTGAACCCCGAACTCTCGTGCGGCTACCAATTTCGCTTGCGTGGCATCGCCACCACTATTTTTAGTCACTAAACAGTCAATTCGATTTACCTGTAATAAGGCTCTCTCTGACTCAAGATCAAAAGGACCTATCGCTTTGATCCATTCCACGCTGCCTGACAATGACGCTCTTGATGGCGCGGCGGTTCGGTAGATTAATTTGCTTTCATCCTGAGTCGCTAGAACATCACTGAGTCGCGTCATGTCGTCTTGAGACAGCTGCCCGACAGTCAGCAAGATTCTCTTAAATTTGGCACATTCAGTGACCGCATCAGCCCATGAAGAGACCGAGATCCAGTTATCGCCCTTTTGCGCGACCCAAGGTTCTCGAGAAAATCGCCAATAAGGCAAGGCCAAGCTGTTACATACATCTATCGCCGTTGAACTCATTTTTGCTGCGTATGGATGCGTCATATCCAACACAGCACCGATGCCTTCCGATCTAATATATGCCTTTAAACCACCGAACTGTGTAAAGCCTCCGGAAATGACTTCGCAGGGTACGTCGGGTTGTCGAACCAAGCCTGCCACGCTATAAATAAGCGAATGATCGTTAGTATTAAACAAACCCTTTTCATAGGCGCGCTTCGTAAAAACTCGCGCATCTGCCGTTCCGCCCAGCAAGAGTATCTTCATGGGCTTTCCTCAGAGGCAAAACCAATAAATTGGCCTTGTCGATCAACAGAATACACCTCCAAGGTGACTGTATTATCAGGCAGTGTTCTCAATACGCGACGCGCTTCGTTAAGTGCTGCTTTACATAATTCATCGCCAATCAGTATCCCGGCATCGCGACAAATCTGAAATACCTGCATACTTGTATTCGCTTCTTGGATTTTATCGAGCACGCTTTGGTCTGCCTTCTGCGCTTTCGCGATTCGAGCAAGCTGCTCAAAATCAATGGACGAAGAACGGCTATTTAAATCCATGTGGCCATTTGCCAGCTTGCTTATTTTTCCGAACCCACCACAAATAGAGACTTTTTTGATGGGCGATGTTGAGGTGGGTACTTTTCGCAAGTGCTTTAGCAGCGCACCCACAAAATCACCCATTTCAATCAACCCCATATCGTTGAGTTCATATCGCGTCTTAATCGCTTCTTCGCTGGTGCTGCCTGTGGTAGCCGCAATGTGCGTGATACCATTTGCAGCCGCTACATCTACACCTTGATGGATAGATGCAATATAGGCGGCGCAAGAATACGGCCTAACTATTCCGGTGGTTCCCAAAATAGATAAACCACCCATAATACCGAGCCTCGGGTTCATGGTTTTAAGTGCGATTTCTTCACCGTTTTCAACGCCGACAGCAACCTTAAAACCACCAGAATATTGGTATACCTTGGCCGCATTCAATAAATGTGACTGCATCATTTCTCGCGGTACGGGATTGATCGCAGGTTCGCCGACCTTAAGCACCAAACCTTCTCGTGTAACCGTTCCCACGCCTTGCGCTGAGATAAATTGCACGCCTTGTTTTTCCTCTAAGTACAGCTCTACAAATACCAGCGCCCCATGAGTCGCGTCAGGGTCATCTCCTGCATCTTTAATGGTAGCGGTGCGTACACTCTTTTCAGGTTCAAGTGACTCGTACCCTTCGATTTTCAAAGAGACGACTTTACCTTTCGGCAAAGTGATCTCAACCTCATCGGGATGTTTGTTCGCCAATAAGGCTTGGGCAGCAGCAACACAGCACGCCGTCGCGCAAGAGCCGGTTGTTAAGCCGCTGCGCAAAGGTTTTGCTTGTTCACTGCTCTCTGGCCACATAGTGCTTACCTAGCCTGCTCATTATTGCTGAGCATATTGTAACTAAGCGCATTTTCAGTGCGGTTAACAGCTTCTGTTGTAGCCGAAAATGTCGTCACGCCCAAAAACAACGCTGCGATGGCTTCTGCATTAGAAGGGAAAAATAAGTGTAGATACGTAGCCGTCAAACTACCCTCGCGATAGATTGCTTCACCCGGCGCCGAATGCCTTTGTCTTTTACCGTAGCCAATAGGTTCTGGCGTATTTGCACTTCGAGAACGATGATGCGCATGCGCTCTTACATCACCTTCAGGCAAAGCGGCGGTCTGCATCCCCTGGCAACCGCGCTTTCCGCGCATGGCCCCATCGCCCGCCATTAATCCCGCCATAGAATAGCGCGCGTCTTCAAGATCAGTCAGCGATTCTAGGCAATATAAAAAACCACCGCACTCAGCCAGTACCGGTTTATTAGCACGATGGAATACTTGAACGGACTCGCACATGCTACGGTTTTGACTCAGTTTTTGCGCATAGAGCTCCGGATATCCACCAGGCAACCAAAGTGCATCTGCCACGGGCACTTGTTGATCAGACATGGGAGAAAAGAATTCGTAACTTGCACCCAATGTCTCTAACAACCGCAAATTGGCGTCATAAATAAAACTAAATGCTGCATCCTTAGCAATCGCAATGTGTTTTCCTTCAAGCAAACGACTTGGACGCGCTAATGAAGTGGATTTGAAATCGACCGGCTCAGGCAACTGAGTAATCGCCTGCTCACCAATCCACGAGACGCCTTTTTCAAAACGTACTTCAAGCTCTTCACGCACTTCATCTGCTTGCACCAAACCAAGGTGCCGTTCTGGTAAGGTAACTTCTTCGTCTCTCGCTAGCGTTGCCAATAAAGGGATATCTGAAGGAAGCGCATCTCTTATCAACTCTTCGTGCCGCGCTGTACTGCAATGGTTCGCGATAATGCCAGCCACATGAATGTCTGAACGATAGCGCGCTAAACCCGTAGCGATGGCACCCGCCGTTTGTGCCATGCCTTTCACGTTCAACACGATAACCACCGGTATATTGAAACGCGCAGCTAGATCAGCACTTGATGGCTCGCCATCAAACATGCCCATTGCGCCTTCGATAATAATGAGATCTGAAACCTCGGCCGCCTCATACAGTTTTTGCTGGCAATAAGCTTCACCTGCCATCCACATGTCTAGCGGCTCAACATCCTTACCAGAAGCTTGCGCCAGAATTTGAGGGTCTAGGTAATCAGGGCCGGTCTTAAATACCCGTACGTTTTTGCCTTTGTTTCGATACGACCGCGCAATCGCAGCCGTTACTGTTGTCTTTCCTTCACCAGAGCTTGGCGCGACAATGAACATAGCTGGGCATGAAGCCGTAGGGAGTTTAGAAGGCGATTGAACACTCATTAGAACTCGATCCCGGCTTGCGCTTTTACACCAAGACGAAAGGCATGACGCTCATCCTGAATATGGCTGATCGTATCGGCGATGTCTTCCAAGGCTTCGGGCATCTTTCGCCCCGTAATCATGACATGCTGATGTTTAGGTCTATTTTTTAGAGCTTCTAGAACCGGTTCCAATTCAAGGTATTTGTATTTAAACATGTAGCTCATTTCGTCAAAAATCAGAATATCGTACTGGGGGTCGGTTAGCAGCGATTTAGCGAGCTCCCACGCGTTCTGAGCGGCAGCTATATCTTGGTCTTTGTCTTGGGTTTCCCAGGTGAAGCCATGCCCCATTACATGCCAATCGATACGTTCATGGTCGCGGAATAGTTTGAATTCACCGGTTTCTTTTCGGCCCTTAATAAACTGAACGACCGCGGCTTTCTGACCATGCCCTACGGCTCTGGCCATCGTGCCAAAGGCGGAGCTACTTTTGCCTTTGCCATTTCCTTTCAACAAAATCAGAACGCCACGCTCTTCAGTTGCCTTGGCAATCTTTTTATCGATAATGGCCTTTTTGTGCGCCATGCGCTCTTGATGCGACTTCATGCCAAGCTACCTTTTCCTGTTGAGTTACTTAAAAGATCATCCTTTAAGGAGATATAGATTGCGCCCAAATTGCGCGCAAACTCTCTTCCACGACCACGGGGTATTGTCGCTTGCTCAGTATCCACCCATACACAGTCACCGGGTAGCCTAATTTGGCTGAGCGTTTCTCGGCTCCGACCATCAGACACTATATACGTCCGTATGTTTAGCCCTGGAAATTTCTGACTCATCGCTTCGCAATACCGAGCCGCTTCATTAACGCCTTCTATGATTGGTGTTCCACCGCCCGCTCGGAGCCCCTGCAACCAGTTCTCGATCTGTTTGGGCGCTCTCACTTTCGCCATGAGCGACAGTACTTGATTGTTACCAAAACCAAACACCGCAAGTTGCTCTCTGTTTAAGTAAGCCTCATTGGCGATCGCAGCAACAACACCTTTTGCACGTGCAAAAACGTCACCTTGTAAAGTAGAGCCCGAGGTATCAAACAAAACAACATGTAAGACTGACTGACCCAATTTTTGTTTCCGCATCTTGAGCTTATTAGGCGGCCACTCGCCAAAACTACTTAGCAGTGTGCCGAACCAATCAGGAAGTCGCCCGTCTTTGTTCGATGTTTGCCGGCCTATGGTAGAGCGCCCTTTTTGATTGGCAAACATCGAGTCTAACAATGCAGAGGGTTGGCTTATCGCACGCGCGTTTGATTTTGTGGGGATGGCATTCTCCGGTGATACAATACCGTTCATGCATTTTGGGTCCATACTCCCCCAATCACTGTCGGTACTATTTTGTTCGCCGGTATCGGCATCGCCCTTTGCGTCATTCTGGTTTGGTTGTCTATGTGAATCATCGGGTCGCTTAAATCCGGTTTCTGGAGAATCGTTGCCGGAGTTAGGATTACCGCTTCCGGAATCACCTTGAGCTGGTGGTGGCGCGTCGTGCCTACGGCGGTGGTGCAAAACCAGCTCTGAAACCGCATCAAGATCATCCAAGATGACCTCTTTTCGACCTTGCCAAGCGGCGTGCGCGCGAGCTGTTCGATACCAAACGATATCTGCTCTTAGTCCATCTACCAACGCATCTTCACAACGTTGTGCAATTTCAATTCGAATGGAGTCAGAGCATGCCACACCCTCTAAACGCTTTCTTGCTGAAACTACCTTAGCGATCAGTGCTTCTTGCTTTTCTTCATAGGCAAGAGTAAATGCTTCTGGATCGGCATCAAATGCTTCGCGCGTTTTAACGATGGCAACACGCTCTTCTACCGAGTAGCGGTTAGCTAAATCGACTGCCAAACCGAAACGGTCGTGTAACTGGGGGCGCAATTCTCCTTCATCAGGATTCATCGTGCCGATTAATAGAAACTCCGCCTTGTGTTGATGGCTGATGCCATCGCGCTCTATGTAATTGACACCACTTGCGGCGACATCCAAAAGCAGATCTACAAGATTGTCAGGCAATAGATTAACTTCATCGACGTATAGAACGCCGCCGTTGGCTTTACTTAGTAAGCCAGGTTGGAAATCTAAGGACTTGTCACTCAGCACTTTTTCCAAGTTCAGTGTACCGACCAACATCTCTTCACTCGTCCCTAAAGGCAAAGTAACAAAGGATGGTGAGTCACTGCCTAAGCGCGCATCGTCGTAAGGCAATAGACTAGCCAAAGCCCTAGCAAGGGTGGATTTTGCTGACCCTCTTGGGCCAGTGATAACGACACCGCCGATGGACGGATTGATAGCCACGAGAATAAGCGCAAGCTTGAATGAGTCTTGGCCGACCACTGCACTAAAAGGCATGTCTAATCTATCTGAATGATGCGCATAGTTCATAAAAGAGTCTCTCAAGTTTTCTTGGGCGGAAGTAAAAGCCATTAAGCAATCTCAGTTTCCGACCAAGCTTCTATTTCAATCATTCGCGCAGACTCTAAACGAATATGTCGCGTCGCGATTTTAGAAACAAACTCTTCATCATGTGAGATAACAAGCATTGCTTGCGGCAAGGACATCAAGACGTCGAGCAAGCGTTGTCTAGCTTCGTTGTCGAGCGCGTTTGTCGGTTCATCTAACAACAACACTTCTGGCTCCATGGCCAGTACCGATGCCAATGCGACCAAGCGTTTTTCGCCCCCCGAAAGCTGATGCGCAACTCGCTTCTCAAATCCTGCCATGCCAAGCGACCTAAGTGTTTGCTTGGCCTTTTCGAAGGCCCGCTCTCTGGTTTTTCCTAGATTTAGCGGGCCAAATGCCACGTCCTCTAATACAGTGGGGCAAAATAGTTGATCATCGGGGTCTTGAAATAGAAAGCCCGCCTTCGCGCGTACTTCAACAAATTCAGACTCTTGCTTTCTAAACTTGCCAAAAGCAAATACATCACCCGACTTTGCTTTTTTTAGCCCTACCAGTAAATGTAGAAACGTCGTTTTGCCCGCTCCATTCGGCCCCGTGAGCGCAACCCGATCACCCGAGTAGAGAGAGAAATCGACATGAGATAATACTTCCCCTCTTCGTGGGTAGCGGTAGCTTAAGCCTCGTGTTTCAATTAGCGCTTCCATAAAAGCCTCAAAGCAGGTTGATAAGAATTAGAGAAATCAAGAACGGAACGCAAACGATGATCAAGCAGTAATCGCGTGCGACTAACTTATCATCATCCAACAAATAGAAGCGGCCGTTGTAACCACGACACTTCATTGCCTCCATGATTCGCTCTGAACGTTCAAGTGCATGGATTAAAAGCATTCCCACTAAATAGCCAATTGAGCGCCATGTGTGCGTATCCATTCGCAGTACAAATGCCCGCGCCTGCATCGCACGTTTCATGCGTTTGTATTCCTGACCAATCACGTCGAGATAACGTACCGTAAACAGAAGCAAATGAACGAGCTTATCGGGTATACGTAACCGTGCTAAAGCATGCCCGAACGTTGTCGCATTCATGGTGCCCACAACAGCAAGTAAAGACAGAACAACGGTATTCGCTTTAACGGCAATCAATACCGCGTGGACCAATCCATTCTTACTCGCCGTCAACTCCGATATTTCGAAAAGCACATCATCTTCCCCAGAGACAGGCGTCGTAAATGGCAGCATAACAATCAGAAATATCATGAACATATCCATCGCCAGGACGCGTCTAAACGTGCGCTTGAGATTTAACTTCGCCAAGAAAACAAGAGCACACGCGATACCCAATTCGACGAGCACAACATTGAGTTCTTTCGACAACACAACAATGCAGGAAAAAACAGCCACCCAAATAATTCGGACTCGAGGATCGAACGAGTCGATCACCGAATCTTCATGCTTCAGCCTCTGCCCTTTCCACGAAGTGCCGCTGTGTTCGAGATTCTGTGGCACCTTAACTCGCCTTATTCTTTGTAGATTGATTTCGCTGCGTTAGCCAAATACCGATACCGCATAAGCCAAAGATGTAACCAATGCCACCCAAAGCATCCCGAAATGATGCTTTCTCTTTGTAGGCATTCAACTCTTTGCGCAAGGGCTTAATTTGTTTTGCGACAGCCTTTTCGATCAATGCTTGTAAGTCATTACCCACCAACATCTGTCCTCGAAGGTTTGTTTCCAGAGCGTCGGCAGATTCCACTGCCATAATCTCGCCTAAGGTATCCGATAAGTCTTCAGCCTTTAAAACTGTTTCAAACACGTGGCCTGCCCCTAGGTTCGCGTAAATATGATGATCAATCCGCTTCGTCGCTTCGAATGTAAAGAAGCCCTCCTCATCCGTTTCGACCAAAACAATTTCTTGACCCTGGAGATCACGAACCATTACCTTAGAGCCTAGTGGTGCCATCTCTCCATTGGAAAAACCTATTTCGCCCTCAACATCAACACCAATGGTATAAACGCCGCCCAGTACGTTATGCGCGACACTCTGCGAACTGACGAAAACAAGGAAGAGCAAACAAAGATTACGTATCATCCCAATCCTCCGATATACGCAGGAGCTCAGGTTTAACTTGTCGAATCAGCAAGACAGCCGCGCCGGTAACAAAACCTTCTAGGATCATAATCGGTATATGCGCCAATACGGTCGCTTGAGCCGCGAGCACAAACGCCTCTCCAGATAATGCCAGGGAGCCCGCAACTAACAATGTAGTTAGTAGAATCGCACCGGCGCCACCAATCGCGCCCCATATCGCAGCTAAATTTGTGTTCGGAGCAGAGATCCCTCTATGACATACGTAGTACATCAGCACAGCCGGTAGTGCGATATTAAATGTATTGACACCGAGGACAACGAAGCCGCCAAAGCCAAAGAAAACAGCTTGCAACAGCAAGGCAACAAGCAACGCGGGAAAAGCCGCCCAGCCAAGTGCCAGGCCAATCAAGCCGTTTAAAATAAGATGAACACTAGAAAAACCAAGTGGGAGATGGATATATGAGGCAACGAAAAACGCAGCCGATAGTACGCCGACTTGAGGTAAGTGGTCGTAATCGAGCTTCTTTAACCCGATCGCCACCCCCACTACACTAAGTACAACACCAGCTGCTAGAACCGGCGCCGCAAGCGCACCATCAACTATATGCACGTTGGCACCCTCTACTTAAGTTCATGGGCTTGCACCCAAATGACAGCGTCTTGAGACAGCTCTTTACCTTTAAATTTCTTTTGTGGCCCTACGCCCAGCGCAGCAAAACCCCATTGACCCGCCTTCGGTATCGCAAACGTGAATGTTCCGCTAGCATCGGCATAAATTGTCATCGTAATAAATGCTTCTGCAGGAACTTGAATCGTGGGATCACTAGAGAACGCATTCTTTGACATTTCAGGTAAATAGTTGATGTATTCAACTTCGATTTCCGCAAAAGGTACGGGCTTTCCGTGACTTCGCACAATGCCAGTGAAGCTTCCGCCCTCATAGATCGCGTAGGGTTTCGTAAGGGGCACGATTTCAGCTGGCAAGTTTAAGTCACTTTCCCAATCGCTTGGCAGGCTGCCTACATTGATAATGGTTTTTGCGAACTGTTGGATAAAAACATCTTCGCTTTTCTCCAAATATGGCGCCATTTCGAAGACAAAGATATTATCGCCTAAGCCTTTCAGCTTAACTGAAGACTCGTAAGAAATGCCCGTATTCTCGGCACTGGCCCAGTTACTTTCTACCAGCTTTGTGCTCAGATCTTTCTTCTTGCCTTTTTTGATGTGATAGAACGCAAGCGGCTTATCAACAGCCATCACATAACCATTGGCTGCTGGGTGGGTAAAGGGCATTCTCAATTCCACTATGCCGCCTTTGCTTCTTAATAGGTCAGGGGTATAGATCATTTGAAAATGTGCATTCGCAGTCGATGCAATCGTTAGCCATAAGCTAATTGCAACAACCCATTTGGTTAATAAGAGTAATGACTTACTATGAATTTTCAATAACTTGCTCCGCCTAGAAATAAGTATCAGCCGGAGTCGAGAAGGGAAAAAGTAATAGGATCGGAAGACATTATTACCTGATGAAGCCCTCCGCAACACCTGTATAACAGATCATCAGGTTGGTATCCGGACTCATCAGCTAGGCGCTAAACGCACCTAATCACTTCACCTTCCCACAAGTTTTAAAAGGAGCAAAACCTTTTAATTCACCTGCAGTGGTATACGAAGCGATATAACCAATTTACCGTTGCGGGGGCAGTGTCGGGTTCATAGTTAAACTCACCGACTTCCCAAATTGAAAAACAGTTCAAAGAACGATGTTTTTCACTCATGTCGTTAAACATGACCTAAGATCAAGCGCGAACTGTACTCATTAAGAATTGGTCTGTCAATTGAAAACCTTGTCTTGAAGTGAAGATGTCTAGTTTCGGGACTCCTTAAAATTTAGTGCTTTTCAGTCAGGTTTGACATAAGTGCCAATACCTCAAACTGATACAAACTACTCACTAATTCGCTTTAGAGGTGTGCTTTGTAACATTTCCGGAGCAGACAAAAGGTAGAGCTTTGTGCTCAAAGCCTGCATTCAGTCAGAGCTGAAGTCGGCTGTTTTATCCTCATTTGAAAAATG
>NZ_LWFE01001556.1:0-1095 GCF_001635675.1 Oleiphilus sp. HI0061
AATCGCAACAGTCGCTGAGCGGCCTTTAGATATCTGGCTCGCTGCGGTCGCTGCGGCCAAATCCATCTGTTCCATTAACCAGCCAGCGTAAATGTCACCATGTACATTGGTATTACGAGGCATCGCAATGACTTGCAAAGTCAGACGACCCGAAGGCCCCAAACCCGATTCAGATGAATTCATTTGATCTCTTTCCTTTAATAAAGCGGCTTGCTTTCAGTATAGCCAAGATCGGAAAAGTGCCAGTGAAAATCATACACATGTGACCAAAACTTGAACTGGCCCCGAATATTTCATTTTTTGTCATAAAAATTGGTCAATGCCGAAGCGACTTTCTTAGATTTAGCTATCTAAGCAATACAACAACTCCCCGCTAAGCCCCGTAGATATGGGATCTAACAGTTTTTTTACATTCTTATGACACTTATGTGACAAACAAGACGGAGCTGTCACATAACTGTAACATTGCATCTTTATAGTGGCCTCATCAAGAAAGTAAGCAAACAAATTTTTCGGCAATTAAGCCACTTAGGAGCACTCAAGATGATAAAGAAAATAGTTAGTATCTTAGCCCTCAGTACATTAGGTGCTGTGAGCACTGCACACGCAGATGTTGATCCAAACCTTCCTAAATACGAGAAAGCCAGTGGCGTTTCAGGCAACCTTTCAAGTGTTGGTTCTGATACCTTGGCAAACCTGATGACACTTTGGGCCGAAGACTTTAAGCGTAACTACCCAAATGTAAACATTCAGATTCAAGCAGCGGGTTCTTCAACTGCGCCTCCAGCTTTGACTGAAGGTACCTCAAACATTGGCCCAATGAGCCGTATGATGAAAGACAAAGAGCGCGGCGCATTCGAAAAGCGTCACGGTTATGCGCCAACAGCCGTTCCAGTTGCAATCGATGCATTAGCAGTATTCGTAAACAAAGATAACCCAATCAAAGGTTTGACTATTCCTCAGATCGACGCGGTTTTTTCATCTACTCGTAAGTGTGGCTTCGACAAAGAAGTAAAAACTTGGGGTGACTTGGGTGTGACGGGTAACTTGGCTGGCCAAACTGTTCAGCTTTTCGGTCGTAACTCTGTATCAGGT
>NZ_LWFE01001557.1:0-1173 GCF_001635675.1 Oleiphilus sp. HI0061
TGATGACGTATACAGAGCGTTTTCTTGACACTTTGTGGCTAGAGAATGGGCTAAGTGACAATAGCTTGTCTGCTTACCGATCCGATTTAAAGCAATTTGCTTCGTGGCTCCATAAAAAGCGCACTTTAGAGCTACATCAGGCTGGCGAAAGTGATATCTATGATTATCTATCGGACTGCTTGGAAAGAGGGCTTAAGTCTTCGTCCAGTTCACGCTTATTATCCTGTTTAAGGCGCTTCTACCGCTTTCTAGTGCGCGAAAACATAATCGCCATAGACCCAACACTCAATATAGATAACCCCAAGTTGCCGCGTATGCTGCCCAGTTCTCTTACTGAAGCAGAGGTTGAGAAGTTATTGGCGGCTCCGGACGTTTCTGAGGTGCTTGGCTTGCGTGATAGGGCAATGTTAGAGGTTATGTATGGCTCCGGCCTAAGGGTGTCAGAATTGGTATCCCTGAATTTTGAGCAACTAAATGTCCAGCAAGGCTTAATTCGTTTATTTGGAAAGGGTGGTAAGGAGCGTTTGGTTCCTGTGGGGGAGCCGACCTTGGATTGGCTGGACGAATACTTGTCGAAAGCCAGGCCAGAGCTAGCGGGCTCATCTGGGTGTCACGTCATCTTCCCAAGTTCTCGATCACAGCAAATGACAAGGCAAACATTCTGGCATCGAATTAAAAAGTATGCGATTGAGTCCGGTATTAACAAAAAATTATCACCTCATACCTTAAGACATGCTTTCGCAACTCATCTCTTGAATCATGGTGCAGACTTGCGTGTTGTACAGCTATTACTGGGGCATGGAAATTTGTCAACAACTCAGATTTACACTCATATAGCTAAACAGCGCTTATACGATTTACATCAAGATTTTCATCCTAGAGCCTAGTACTACATAACAAAATGTTAACGATAAGTTCTTGTAGATGAACTTAATTCCGTTTAGCTTGTCATACAAATAATGTTCAATTAAAAAACGGCTTGGTTTTTTGCCAAGCCTTACATAGGTTTTAATTATAGAGGTTTGTATGCGTTTAGTTCGGTATATTATCTGTCTAAGTCTGCTGTTTTCGCTCACGGCGAATGCTGATGAGGCTCAGGTTCGAAAAAGCTTATCCGAGGCAATGCCGGGTTTGAAATTGAGCTCGGTCGAGATGAGTGAGATTGTTGGTATG
>NZ_LWFE01001558.1:0-1397 GCF_001635675.1 Oleiphilus sp. HI0061
AGCTTTTTTACGCTCGTTAACAGTTTCAATACCATGATCGAGGGCGTTACGTAACATGTGTTCAAGCGGAGCGACCATTCTTTCCAATACGGAACGATCCATTTCACCTTCGGTATTCAGTGCATCAAAATCGACTTGCTTACCTAGCTCGCCACCAATTTGGCGAACGATACGGCGTAGTCTTGGAACAATTGATGAAAACGGTATCATCCGTGTTTTCATCAAGCCTTCTTGCAGTTCTGAGTTAATACGGGATTGCTGTAATAATAAAGTCTCGGCATCTCGTGAACGGTCAGACAAGGTATCTCGAAGGTCCTGAAGGTCTGATGTTGACTCCGTTAAGGCTCGCGAAAGCTGCTGAATCGAAGAGTATCTGTCCATTTCAAGCGGATCGAAGTCTTCATAGTCGGGAGCTTTCAGACCTTCTTTTTCGGCTCTGAACAGTACTTGAGCTTCGGTTTCCATATCCATACGACGAAGCTGTTCACGTAGACGTTCAATGGTTGCCGACATTTCTTCCAGCGTGAAGCCAAAGTCACTAATTTGTTGTTCCAAGCGACCGCGCGAGATACTGGTCTCACCTGCAAGGTTAACCAGGGAGTCGAGTAGGCTGGCAGAAACACGGATCGTTTCTTGAGGTGCCACTTTTTGGACTGCTTGAATATTCTCGGCTGGTGTTTGCTTGTCAGAGGTTTTGGTTTTCTTCGCAGGTGCTTGTCTTGCTGCTTTGACGGTTTCTTCAGCAGCGATAGATTTACTTGGCGTGGCTGCTTTGCTTGGTTCAGCTTTAGGTGTTTCGCTAGTGTTAGAAGGTGTTGCATGTTCTTCAGTTAGTGCGTCACCTGAAGCTAGAGCTTCTAGTTCATCGACAAGTTTCAGGAGTTCATCCTGGCTCTTAAGTACAGAATTCTTAAGGGCTCCTTCAAATGCTTCCTTATTTGATTGAGCTTTGAGCAAACGAGATTCCAAGTCATGACTCTCATCAGCTAATTTAGCCAAATTTGAAAGTCTGGCTCCACCCTTCAAGGTATGAAGTATGCGTTGAATTTCTAAATTTGGCGTTTCTTCTTTTGGTGACTTAGACCACTCGGAAATTTGTTCTTCTAGCGCTTCGATTAGCTCGCGCGCTTCTTCGACAAATAGCTCCAACACTTCTAGGTCGACATCGTCGCCTAATGCTTGTGCTAGCGTAGATGTTGCGATAGGTGCTGCGGTTTCGGAAGGACTGGATACTTCGCTTTTAAGTCCCGCTTTATTCACTTCAGCAATTAATTCAGGCGCAGGCTTTAATTCTTCTCCGTGAATCAAGCATTCAAGCATTTCGGTGAATTCTTGGTATGCTTTAGCGATTGCATGGTACAAGCCTTCAGGGTCATTTAGTTGACCGTCTATCATCT
>NZ_LWFE01001559.1:0-975 GCF_001635675.1 Oleiphilus sp. HI0061
GAGCGATGGTTCGACCTCAGCTTACTGCTGGATGTATCGCAACTTGAACTTAAACTATCGTCCTCAAGTCCACTACCAATCGTGACACAAAAGCTGCGAGCCCAGAAAAGAGCCAAGCTAAAGCCACAAGCTAAAGCTCAAACGGCTCACGACTACCTTCCCAATGAATACGACTGGCTTGGTTCCCCTTCGTTTGATATTGAGTTTTCACACAGTGCTGAGCGCTTTGAGAAATATAACGATCTGACGGGCAGGTATGAGGCAGATATCAGCCAATACAGTTCGGCTACTGTTCAGGGTGTCATGGATATTCTGAAACACTCTCTACAAACCAGTTACGTTAACCAAGATGGGGCTCAAGACCTTAGACTTACCTTTAGCAAAGCGGCAAGCGGGCCAGAGCAACGATTATTTCTGGGTATCGATCAATATAAGTTTGGTGACGTAAACAGTCATTCCAGTGCTTTGCTTTCCGGCTCCGTTAGTGGCAGCGGTGTCCACTTAAAGCGCGGTAGCAATGCACTCCAAGAACAAAGCAGTGACCTACTTCTAGAAGGCGATGCACCGCCGGGCTGGGAAGTTGAGCTTTATCGAAATGGCGCTTTAATTGACTTCACAAGCACATCTAGCAATGGCCAATATCGCTTTGACAAAATTTCTACATATTTAGGAGAGAACATCTTTGATATTCGTATCTATGGGCCCCAGGGACAATATCGAAGCGAACAGAAAAAAATCACGGTCGGAGGTCAAATGCTGGCCAAAGGTTTGTGGGACTTTCAACTCTATGCTCTAAATAGAAACCAGCGCCTGCTTAGCCTTGAGGAAGAGGAGCTTGACGAGTCCTCATCTTTTTTTATGTCTGAATTTAACGCAGGGCTTAACGACTATCTCACCATTCAAGGTGCCCTCAGCCGCTTTACCCCCATAGACAACGAGATAGAACATCTCTATACAAGCTTGGGCTTTTTCGCT
>NZ_LWFE01001560.1:0-949 GCF_001635675.1 Oleiphilus sp. HI0061
GATTCAGAAATATACCGCGACATCTTTGCCTCGATATCATTAAAGCGATTCAGCACTGCGCGCTTAGCCTTCTCTGCTTTAATCTTATCGTCTAACCAAAACTCCAAGCTTAAGTTGGTCGTCATCACCTCTGCAGAAAACTCATGCCACTCGGCTTTCAAGGGCATGCTAAGAAAAACTAAGAAGCAAATGAGAAAACTCAAACAGTTTTTCATAATGTTATCCAAAATATCTCTCCAACCACGACGAATAGACCCATCCTAAAATATTGGTTAAAATCAATAAACCCTCTTGCTGGAACAACACAATGAACTTGGCACCTAGTAATAAAACTATTGATGCACTTAAGAGTCTCTCTCTTAAAGAAGCGAGTCGAATTGAACTTGTCTGGCTTTATGGTTCACAAGCGAATCATACCGCTGATTGCGCGAGTGATTATGACCTAGCGATAGCGCTACATAAGGAATGTAATCAAGCAGACAAATTCATTCAAGACCTTGAGTATCAATGGTCAAATAATCTAGACCAGAATATATCAATCGTTGATATTAACTCAGTGCCCGTGCCATTGGCTTACAACATTATTGATCTCGGCACTCCGCTCTACATTGGCAATGACTTGCGCCTTCATAGCGAAGAACAGCGAATATGGTCATTATGGAGTGAATATGCCCATGAACACCAGCAACATTATCCTTAAACGGCGTTCCAGAGAATTTACTATGTCGACATACCAAGCCTATGTATTTGCCATCAAAGAACAAGTCGCTCAGCACTTGGCTGGTTTGGATGAGTTGGCCTGCACCATTCAGAAACGCCCCTTAACATTTAACGAACGTAGCGCTGTAGAAAGGAATCTACAGGTTCCTATCGAGGCTGCTATTGGCTGCTCAAAGCACTATCTCAAGAAGATATCTAAACCTGTTCCTTCGGAAGCCCGAGCTAGCAT
>NZ_LWFE01001561.1:0-1240 GCF_001635675.1 Oleiphilus sp. HI0061
ACACCTTTAATAAATGCACAAGCATTCGCGCAATCGCCACTCAGGTTTTCTGAAAAGGTAATGCTTCCCGGGTTATTGCTTAACTGAATCGTATCAACCACTGCGTTATTACTAGTATTAAGAATCTGAATCTGAGGTGTTGCAAAGTCTCCAACACCTACCCACAACTGCCCCGATGGGCTAAGTTCCAGCGACTGTATATCGACACTCTCGAAGCCGGTAACAGGCTCCGTTACTACCGCACCCGTTGTAGGGTTAAACTGATAAAGACTACTAGAACCCCAGCTTTCGTTTCCCTGAAAGTACGCCAAAGTATCGCTAACGTAAACTGATGCGGCAATATTTCCATACAAACCAGCTGTTTCAGATTTGATACTGTTGTCACTTGAACAACCAGTAACGCCAATCGCACCTAGCGCCAATAGCCCTAAGACTAGTTTTTTACCTGCCACATTTTTTTCAATATTCATTACTTGCTCCTATTAATAGTATTTACACACTATCGATCAAAATTGATGAGCATAAGAAACAAACCACTGACGCCCGGGCCCTGGGAATCGGTTGTATTTGCTTACACGCTGACCACTAACATTCTTAATTTTAAATTCGAGTGAATCTTTTTCACTTTTAAAGCCAAGACTGGCGTTAACCTGCTTAACGTCGGGAAGTTCGGCCACACCAGCTGAATCGTAAACACCACCCGACTGCCGTACATATTCCAAGCCAACCGAACGCCCTTGGTCGGCAACCCGCATCTCAACAGTTCCGGAAAAGTCATAAACGCCCGGCAAGGACTCCCCCCTGAAGGCTCTAGAGTTAGATTTATCTTCAGTATCTTGGAAGGTGAGGTTCGAATTAATACGGACAAAATTCGATAAGTGAAGCTCATTGCTGACTTCAATACCGATCACTTGCGCTTTAGAAAGATTCTGCGGTTTGCCAATGCCTCGCGAGTTGTAAATAGTGACAATGGCATCGTTAAGATCACGATAAAACAAAGCGAGCGTACCGGATGTTCTGTTTGACTGATAACTAAGGCTAATATCGGTGTTTAGGGCTTTTTCCTCAACAAGGTCTTCATTGCCTAAAGTGAACCCGCGATCACCATACATTTCATTTAACTCGGGAAGTCTAATATTTCTGGAGATGTTGGCCCTGAATTGAACCTCAGCACTTAGCTGTGCAAGCAAACCAAGCTGGAGGTCATGATAAAACTCAGCAACCTGATCCTGCTTTATTT
>NZ_LWFE01001562.1:0-1375 GCF_001635675.1 Oleiphilus sp. HI0061
CCTTAGACAGTGTATTAGAGGAGGCTATCAAAAGATCTCTTAATTAATTTAGTAGCATCAGGGTTATTGTAATCGTTTGAGATATCCGCAGCACAGATATACATATACTTATAAACAAGAGCTAAGAGTAATTTGTCGACAAACCTGCGGCCCTCTTTTATTTTACTTAGTCAATCCACACCCACTACTGAATCTTGCCACCATGGTACCCACAGATTAGGGTATCAGATACGCGAACATTCGCATCAACACCCCTTAACCATTTTCCCTACACCAATCCTATCGGTTAGGGACTCAAACCTGCCACGTGCAGAAAACATGATTGGCGCCAAGAGTAGCAGAGAGTGCAGCCCAATAGTTCGCGCTATTCAAGGAACAAGCGCAGCTCGTTCCCAACTGTGGCCTATATGTCGATATAAAGTGCGCTCATGCAAGCCAGTTTCATGGCCTCGCCAGTACTCTAGATAATTCACAGACACCACCAGCCCAAGCGCATTATCTGTGAAAGGAACTGTATCAGGATTAGGGTACTTTTCTTTCAGCGCGTTAATACCCCGTTCTACCTCAAATGAGCCTTCCAGGGCAGCGCTCTGGTGCGCGACAGTATGATAAAAATGATCCAGCAACTTTGAAATATAAGGTTTATGCTGCCAGTGAGTTTCAAGAACCTCAGGACACATTAATGACAATTCACCCCGAACTCTAAATTGCTGTAGTAGCGAAGGATAGAAAAATAGCAGTTCTACCTTCGCCTCGTTTAAATGTAGTAGGTTCTTTTGGGCAAGTTTGTTCACAAACAGTACACAACTATCTGCATTGATTTCGCGTACGACCAAGGTGCGCATTCTTGGTTGAGACGCATCATTTTGCTCGAGTGTCGCGAGTGTGCAATATTTAGCACTGGGGTCCTGGTTTTGCTTGGCCTCTTGCCTAGCGTTCATCAACAAAGTCATAGGTTGATATTCAGTCATAAACTCTTCGCCCTGTTAATCTACGTAACCACTGCCAATAGCACTAAAGGGAAGCTCCAAGCCCAGTTCGGGCACCTGCGCTGCTATCCAAGCTGGAAAGGTGTTGCTGTTCGGGCCAGGAAAAACTTTATACTCGTTAGCCCAGGGGTAACGTTCAGCTAAAGCAACTATTTCTTCGATCAACTCTTCTGCTTCGTCACCTCGCTTATCCAAAAGAATTTGGGGCTGACTACCAAACCAATACCTATCAGGAATATCATTCTCGACTCTCAACACAGACAGTCCTCGTTTGGCACGCCAACCTATCACTTCAAGAACGGTATATTCAGAAGCATCTCTTGCTTTCACCGCAATCCAAGTATGTATCGCAAACCAACCTCGCCACCCCCATGCATCGGCACCAT
>NZ_LWFE01001563.1:0-613 GCF_001635675.1 Oleiphilus sp. HI0061
CGAAGTAAGTGAGTATATCGCGCCCGCTTAGTTGATCATCAAAGCTAACATTTTCGGGTAGATAACCAAACTTCTGGCGAATGTGGTGAGCTTTTTTGTCTCGAGGTGACTGGCCAAGGGTTAGTACTTCGCCTTGACAAGGCTCAAGCACGCCCAGGATGATTTTCATCAGCGTACTTTTGCCAGCGCCGTTATGACCAAACAAGCCAAGCACTTCGCCTGGAGGCAAGTCCAGATTGATTGCCTCGAGTGCTTTTAGCTCGCCATAATGTTTGGAGACTGAGTCAAGCTTAACAACAAGGTCAGAAGAAGGGGACGTCATGGGCTGGCTACCTTACGAGCGGGCGGTGTCATGAGAGGGAAACTATCTCTTACCCCAGGCGATTTAAGTACCGGGAATTGTTTTTGGATATAACGTAGTAACAATACTGCAGGGCTATCCATTAGCATTTTTGCCTGAGGAAACTTCCATAGTAGCTTGTCGATACTGTCATTGGGTTCGAAGTAGGTATCGCCAATTTGATCATTGTTCATATCCCAGCCTAAATAGTCGCTCCAGTAATTACCTTGGGCGTCGAGGCTCCATTCTTGTTTGCGGGTCGCGACGTATTTC
>NZ_LWFE01001564.1:0-643 GCF_001635675.1 Oleiphilus sp. HI0061
TGGGAGGCAAGCGCATTCGACCCATTTTAGCCTTAGCGACAGCCAACTGCTTTGCAGTTCAGGCAGAGCAGGCAATGGATGCAGCCTGTGCAATTGAATTTATTCACGCCTACTCTCTTATCCACGACGACCTACCCGCGATGGACGATGATGACTTGAGGAGAGGTCAGGCCACCTGCCATAAAGCGTTTGATGAAGCCACGGCTATTCTGGCAGGTGATGCCTTACAAGCAATGGCCTTTGAATTACTCAGCCAAGCCAAACACTTTGGTCTCGAAAGCCAGATCAAAATGATCCAGCTGCTGACAAAAGCAAGTGGTGCCAGAGGAATGGTGCTAGGGCAAGCAATCGATTTTAACTCTGTCGGGCAAACCTTGTCTCTGAGCCAGCTTGAAAACATGCATCGACATAAAACTGGTGCCCTGATTGAAGCCTCTGTACAAATAGGCGCGCTAAGCAGCCCGTCAGGCGTGACGAAACAAGAATATGAAGCGCTAACCAACTACGCACAGGCTATTGGCTTAGCTTTCCAGGTTCAAGACGACATTCTGGATATTATCAGTGACACCCAAACACTTGGAAAAACCCAAGGTGCTGACATCGCGCTAAACAAACCGACCTATCCTGCCCAGCTTGGTTTAGA
>NZ_LWFE01001565.1:0-1437 GCF_001635675.1 Oleiphilus sp. HI0061
GGATAAATCAGCTGGCCAACTCTCAGTTAGCAGTGCGGCAACTGTCGCGACGATTGCAATGGCGACAAGCTGTAAAGATGTCAGAGCCATATAAGAGATACCTTGTGCATAACGCCCCGTCAAAATGACATGCAGCGCAAAACCCAAAGTTGACATAAAGAAGAAAGCATGGGATTCCTTAAATTCAAAGCCCAAACCACCTCCTGGCTCAGCCCGTAATGCTAAAAGCGCCAAACCAATAACTGCGGGAATCAACGCACAAATAAGGTAGAAGGTGATCTTGGTACCAAAGATTAGTCGCGCGATTAGCGGAACGAAGACGACTGCCAAGCTCACGATAAAAGCACCTTCGCCGATATTATCGGTTTGGTCCACCGCTAAGACCCAAAGCAACAATGCACAACCTAACAGGATACCCGTACCTATTCCCTTAACAAACTGATGCCGCTTAAGCACCACCAATTGCGGCCAGGACATTAGAACCAGCACCAGCGCCGCTAATGAAAACCTCAGTGCTAAAAAGATGTAAGGTGAAAACTCTGCCAGGGCGCTTTTGGTGAACACCCATCCCGCAGCAGCAATAAGCGTCACCGCAACGAGCAGCAGTTCGTAATTTCGTATCGAATGAGAGATAGCCCTGGCCTTAAATGTCATTAGTGCAAAAGCGCTTCACGACAATAACAGAAACCGCCCAAGAGTTGTTGACTCTAATAACATTGAAACACTGTTTTCTAATGATTAACTTGCCATTAAATACTTCTCGCCATATCGTTTACTTAGCTACAACTCCACCAAAACCGTCAATATAAAGGTGCAAACTCAATGTTCCCCGATATGCCTGGTAAGCCTTCAGCATCCTTGCTTAAAATCACCTACCTTATTTATGCCTTACATATTTTTAGTGCTATAAGTGGCCTGTTAACGCCAGCGTTTATTCTGACGGCTTTCCTTACCGGCTGGCCTTCGATCATAGCATTGGTTATGAGCTATATCTGGCGGGGTGATGCCGACGGTACCTTCTTGTATTCCCACTTTGACTGGTTAATCACAACTTTCTGGAAAGCCTTGGTTGGTTTAGTCATTGCCTGGATTCTGATCGTGACCATTATTGGCGCAATCATTGGGGTTCCTATTATGTTGGCAGTTGGCGTTTGGGTACTTTACCGATTAGGAAAGGGGCTATTTGCTTTGAATGATAGGCGCCACCTAGCATGAGCCATTCGCTATCGTCTCAAATTTTAAACGTGACCAGGGCTCGTTCTATTATTAAGCTTGAAGATATCCAAAGCTTATGGAGTGGTTACGGAGTAATTAGCCGGTACAAGTTGGAAGGCTGTCAGGCAAGCCAAGTCATCGTAAAACACGTTAAGCTTCCTGAAAAAAGTCAGCACCCCAGAGGCTGGAATACTCAGCGCTCTCATCAACGAAAAATATACT
>NZ_LWFE01001566.1:0-12765 GCF_001635675.1 Oleiphilus sp. HI0061
TACAATATACAGATGTCTTAGTTATACCTATCCCAAGCCGGAGATTCTTGGATGCCCTCAGTTGATGACCTCGTTGCGACCGCGAGGCGTAACGAAATAATCGCTCGTAACCTCTTCGATATAGAAGTTGCGATTATGAACATTACTCGTTGTTCGGACTTCTTTATGGCGCTGGTGTCGCTGGTGCAGGAAAAGTTCGAAATCGAGCATGTGTGGACGGTTTTGACGGAAACGCCTTCTAACGCTCATCTGATTGATACTTTGCGCGAAGCTGAGCGTAAAGCTGATAAAGAAGCGCCTGTCATTCTGCGCACAGTGAGTATGGTGGATTTTCTAGGAGCGACTCAGAGTGTCCGGGAGCCAATTTTGGTTAGTCGTGACATCAAGCGCTATCACTCGCTCATGCCTATTGAAGTGAAACGCAATGCCGAGCCTCACGGTGTTCGTTCGCTGGCTGTATTGCCTATTGTGATTGATAGCAAGGTTGTAGGGGCTTTGATGCTGGGTTCAAACTCCGCCGAGCGCTATAGCCCGAGCAAAGATAGCTTCTTTCTGAAGCAGTTGTCTGTAAAAGTCTCTTTCTCGCTAGCGGGTGTATGGGCAAGAGAAAGGATTAGCTTTTTGGCAACGCGAGATCCGCTTACTTTATTACGTAATCGTAGAGAGTTAGAGGAAACGCTTGATCAAGAGTTAAGTCGTCATGCGCGCCAGAAAGAAGATTTGGCGGTCATGTTTATCGATTGTGATGATTTCAAGATAGTCAACGATACCTGCGGTCATGACTGTGGTGATAGTTATCTCAAGCATGTTGCACATCATCTGAATGAGTTAACACGAAAGAGTGATTTGGCATTCCGCTTTGCTGGTGATGAGTTTGTCGTGTTGCTGCCTCATCAGCGCCAAGAAGGCGCTGATATTATTGCAGGGCGTATTCGCGAGCATCTCTTGAATACGCCTCTCAGAGTCGAGGATAAGGTAATTCCTGTTGTGATTAGTTATGGCGTGATTTCGACAGAATCAATGGATCGAGTCGACTCTAAAATGATGCTTAAAATAGCCGATGAGCGGCTTTATGAAATGAAGCGTCAGAAACCTTCCAAACGAGTAAGTGTTCCTGAAACCCAGGATAATGTCGTGGTTGCCAAGGCTGGCCTGGTGAGTACCGACTAATACTCGCCAAGCTGTCGGTTTTATAGGCTTTTCAATTGCGAACTTTCTGTTCGGTACTGCCCTGGTGTCATACCGGTCCAACTTTTAAAGCTGCGATGAAATGAGCGCCCGTCAGAAAAGCCCAGGTTATAAGCAATATCTTGAATTCCTATTTCGGAGCTTTTCAGAAGTTCGGTCGCTAAGTCTAGTCTGACTTCATTTAACAGCGTTTGATAAGAACTGTCTTCAGCGACGAGTTTTCTCTGCAGTGTTCGTTCGGTCATGTTTAGTTCATTCGCAATGAGTTCTTTTCTTGCGCTGCCTAGATTCAATTGGTGTCGAATGAGTGCTTTGACTTTATCAGCAAAGTTCTCACTAGCCAGGCTAAGGTGAGTCATTTGCTCACTAGCATGAGATTCAAGAGTTTTGAGTAGCAGGTTATCGGGTTGGCGAAGTGAAATAGACAGTAGGTCTTTATTTAGCACAATACCGTTGTGCTGAGCCTCAAACTCAACGGGTGCATTGAAGAAGCGGGTATATTCTTCTTGGAGCTTTGCAGAAGGAGCGGGGCGCCCGATTAGTATCTTTTCAGCAGAGGCATTTTGGTTTGCTAACCAGCGTGCAAAGTTTGTCCACGAAGCCAACACGTTATCGATCATATGAGGCCTGACAATCGGGTCGTCGTAAATACAGTGCCAGCACTGCAAGATGCTGTTCCCTAAATCTTTAAAGCTGGTTGTTCCCATATCCCCGACAAGTCTTTCATAGGGCTGTATTTTATCCATGGCTTCACCGATGGTGGCGCAACTCATAGTGATATAGCCAAGCACACTATAGGAGCCTGGCTGAACAAATTGGCTGGTATGAAGCCCGAGCAAGGGGTCATTAGCGCGTTCGATAAGATGTTTAATAAGAGATTGGAACTGGGTTCCAATAATACGCCCATTTGCACTGGCCAGAACATTCGGGTCGATCCCTGAGTCGAGAATGACTTGATGAGTATCGATTTGTTTGCTCTGAGCATATTGTAAATATTGCTGTACGGCAGGAATGGAAGCAAAGCCCAGGTGTTTCATAATTTACTCTTCTCGCAGGAAGTTTGAGAGCACAAAAAGTGTCACTGACTGAATTTGATGATCATAATGTCTGAAATTGTCAGTGAAATTATAGTTTATTCCGTTATTATTTCGAGCTATGTCTTTCTAGAGTGTTGTCCGCTGTTAAGATGCTGGGCACTTTAAACTAAATTTGAATATATATAGGTGAACGCATGCGTCGTTGGAATGGTTGGGGAGATGAAGCAAACAAAATGGATTTGCCACCTACGGGTGAGCAATTTCTTAGTGATCTAGTGGGTGCTTCCAGCCCTTTAGCGGATGCACAGCTGAGTGAAGTTTTGGCTCAAGTTCCAGAAAGTCGTTTACCTGAGCATATATTGATTGATAAAGACCCGGAACAGCGTCTTCGTCATTCTCGCGGTCAAAGTCTGCCTGACTGGCTTGCCATGAGAAGTGGCCGCTTTGAATTCTTCCCCGACGGCGTTGCTTTTCCAGAAACTAAAGATCAGGTCGCTGAGTTGGTCGAGTTTTGTTATGAACATGACATTATCCTGATTCCCTATGGTGGTGGAACCAGCGTCGCGGGGCATATTAACCCTTTTGAATCTGATGAACCGATACTAACTTTATCGCTAGGTCGAATGACTCGCTTGATAGATTTGGATGAGGAGAGTCAGATTGCTACCTTTGGTGCCGGTACACCTGGGCCTTTAGTTGAATCTCAGCTTCGTTCTAGAGGCTATACCTTGGGGCACTTTCCCCAGAGCTTTGAGCTGTCGACCATTGGTGGTTGGGTAGCGAGCCGTTCTAGTGGACAGCAGTCTCTGCGTTATGGACGCATCGAACAAATGTTTGCTGGTGGTAGTGTCGAAACACCTAAGGGGCGTATGGATATTCAAACCATTCCTGCCTCGGCAGGCGGCCCGGATGTAAGAGAGATCTTTATGGGCTCGGAAGGGAGGATGGGCGTAATCTCTGAAGTTAAGGTACGAGTGACACCTTTAGCAGAGCAAGAAGACTTTTACGTTATTTTCTTCCCTTCGTGGACGCAAGCAAAGGAAGCAGCTCGTTATATGGTTCAGAGTAAGGTTCAACTATCGATGCTGCGCTTAAGTAATGCCGTTGAAACCACGACCCAACTTGCTTTGGCTGGTCACCCTGGCCAGATATCAATGCTTGAAAAGTATCTGAGCTTTAAAGGTGCTGCTGAAGGCAAGTGCATGATGACCTTGGGTATAACGGGGCTGCCTGAGCAGTGCCGCCCTGCCCACAAACTAATGAAGAGCATGATTCGTCGTTATCATGGCGTGTACACCGGTAACTTTTTGGGTAAGAAGTGGGCTGATAAACGCTTTAAGATGCCTTACCTACGCGAAGCTCTTTGGGAAAAGGGCTATGTGGTTGATACCCTTGAAACGGCAACCGACTGGGATAATGTAGATAATCTACTTAATAAAATTGAAGACAATTTACGCAATAGTCTTAGCGCTGAAAATGAAAAGGTCCATGTCTTTACCCATCTTTCACACTTCTACGGCCAGGGTTGCAGTATTTATACGACTTATGTGTATCGAGCCGGTGAGAGCTGCGAGCAAGCTTTAGAGCGTTGGAAGCATATGAAATCTTCTACCTCCGAGATTATCGTCAACAATCGCGGTGCAATCAGTCATCAGCACGGAGTTGGTAAAGATCATGCTCCTTTCCTTCCAAAAGAGAAGGGCGAGTTAGGAATGCACCTCATTAAAACTGCTTTTGCAGCCATGGATGAGAAGGGCTTATTGAACCCGGGAACCCTGATAGAAGATGACAGAGTAAAAAGCCTGTTCGACTAGCTTTTTTGCAAGCTCGGCTCAATTTACGGTCCAAAAAAATTATAACTTTTCAAACTCTCGGCGTGACAGCTGCGATATGACGACGACGGAGGTAAGCCGTGTCACAAGATAAACAATATGCATCCTCTATTGCTTATTGGGCGCCAGGTGGCCGAGCGTTAGCCTTAGATGTGCTGCGCTCTGGAAAGGCTTGGGACTTGGTGATTGTTGGTGGCGGGATTACCGGTGCCGGAATCTATCGCGAGGCTGTCGCGCAGGGTTTGAAAACCCTCTTGATAGAGCAAAAAGACTTTGCCTGGGGGACTTCATCACGTTCATCAAAAATGGTTCATGGCGGACTGCGGTATCTGGGAAGTGGACAATTTTCCTTAGCTAATGACTCGGTCAAAGAGCGTCAGAACTTGATGGATGAGTTGCCCGGTTTAGTTGAGCCTTTGCCATTTATTATGGGGCATTACAAAGGTGTTTTTCCCGGGCCTTGGGTGTTTAACAAACTTTTGGCTATTTACGACTACATGGCAGGGAAGCGCTATCGGCAGTTTTTCAAACGAGGCATATTAGACTTTTTAGTCCCGGGCTTGCTTACCAAAAAGTTAAAAGGCGTCACTCAATTTGCTGACGCTTCTACCGATGATGCTCGTTTGGTTTTACGTGTATTGGAAGAGGGCAATCGCGACGGCGGTGTTGCGATCAATTATCTGCGAGCAGAGCAAGTAAGCAAGGACGAAAATGACAGAGTCACGGGCGTCTTGCTGAAAGACCAACTGAGTGCTGAACAGTTTGAGTTGCAGGCAAATGTTGTCATCAATGCTGCCGGGGTATGGACAGATGAACTTCGACAACAGCTCGGTGAAAACAAAGTAATAAGGCCTCTGCGTGGCAGCCATTTAGTTTTGCCTCAGTGGCGCTTGCCAGTGGCGTATTCTGTGAGTTTTTTTCACCCGAAAGATAAGCGGCCAGTGTTTGCTTTCCCCTGGGAAGGTGTGACGGTTGTCGGGACAACGGACCTTGATCACAAGCAAAGTAGTCGAGACGAGTCCAGCATAAGCGCTGGCGAAGTAGCGTATCTGTTAGCTGCTGTGAATCAGCAATTCCCAAATAGTTTGATTTCTGAAAGCGATGTTATAGCGACGTACTCGGGTGTTCGCCCTGTTGTCAGTAAACATTCTAGCAAGCAAGAAGCTGACTTGAGTAAACCGGCAAAGCCTTCTGATGAAAAGCGTGAACATGTTGTCTGGGATAATCGAGGCATGGTGAGCGTTGCAGGAGGTAAGCTGACGACTTATCGTTTAATCGCCTTGGATGTGCTTCAAACGGCGGCGAGATATTTAAATCGGAAACCTGAAGACTTTAAGTCGAGTACACACTTTCCTGAGACTGACCATGTAATGGCTTCAGCTCATATCAATGCACCTCAGATTCGTAGGCTAAAAGGACGCTATGGCTTTGGCGCAGAACGTATCGTTGAGCTGGTAGATAGGAAACCTGAGTTAGCAGACAAAGTCTTGACTAGTGATACCATATTCGCTGAGCTTGTTTATGCCTGTGAAACTCAACTAGTCGTGCATTTAGACGATCTAATGCTGCGCCGCACTCGTTTAGGACTTGTTCTTCCTAAAGGTGGTGAGGCCGTGCTTACTCGCGTCAAGGCTCATTGTTTGGAAGCTTTAGGCTGGGATGAGCCTCGTTGGGATCAGGAGGCGAGCAGGTATCAGCGTATTATTAGTGCTCATTATTCTCTTCCTGTCGAAGAAGCCAAAAAAGAAGAGCGGGTGGTGTGATGAGCGAGCAGTATATCTTCACCATTGATAACGGTACTCAAAGTGTTCGGGCCATAATATTTGATACCCAAGGTAATTTGATCGCTAAGGGCAAACAAGAGCTCGAGCCTTACTTCTCTAGCCAGCCGGGCTGGGCTGAACAAGATCCAGAGTATTACTGGTCTTCATTAAAAAAAGCTTGCGATAAACTATGGGCTGCAGCTGATATTGATCGTTCCAGGATTATTGCAGCAACGGTCACCACGCAGCGCGGTACGGTCGTTAATGTTGATGAGCAGGGAAGGCCTGTGAGGCCAGCCATTGTCTGGCTAGACCAGCGTAGGGCAGAGGTAAAAGGGGATGTGCCCGGTTTTTGGAAGTGGTTGTTTAAAATCGCCGGGGTTGAAGATGTTGTACATCGATTTCGAGAGAAATCGCAGGCATTATGGATTTCCCAGAGCCAGCCTGAAATATGGCGCAAGACACATAAGTTTCTGCTGTTATCAGGCTATTTGAGCTTTAAGCTAACGGGAGAATTTAAAGACTCTGTTGGTGCCCAGGTTGGTTACATTCCCTTTGATTATAAGAAGTTAAAGTGGGCTGCTGAATCAGACTGGCGTTTTAAGATTTTGCCTTCTTTGTGCAAAGACATGTTACCTGAGCTGGTAGATCCTGGGGAATCATTAGGTGCTTTGACCAAAGAGGCAGCAACTCATTTGGGGCTAGATGAAGGCTTACCTATCATTGCCTCGGCGTCTGATAAAGCCTGCGAGATTATCGGCTCTGGCGGCAACCGGCCTGATATCGCTTGTATGAGCTATGGCACGACAGCGACAATCAATACAACTAACTCTAAACATATTGGACCGATTAAATACATGCCGGCTTATCCGGCTGCAATTCCAAAGTACTTTTCATCCGAGATTATGATTTATCGCGGTTTTTGGATGGTGAGTTGGTTCAAAAAAGAGTTTGGCCTACGAGAGCAAAAGATAGCCGAAGAGAGAGGCATAGAACCTGAACAGTTATTTGATGAACTGGTGAACCAGGTTCCGGCGGGCTCGATGGGGCTTATGTTGCAACCATACTGGTCACCGGGTGTGCGCGACCCTGGGCCGGAGGCAAAAGGCGGTATTATCGGGTTTGGTGATGTGCATACTCGCTCCCATATCTATCGCGCTATTCTGGAAGGTTTGGCTTACGGCTTAAAGGAAGGCATGCAGCGTCTGGAAAAGCGAAACGGGCTTAAGGTGAAAACCTTGCGTGTCTCGGGGGGCGGCTCTCAAAGTGATGCCGCGATGCAATTAACTGCTGATGTCTTTGGTATGCCTGCAGAAAGACCTCACACCTATGAAACCTCTGGCTTAGGGGCTGCCATTGATGTTGCTGTTGGTTTAGGCGTTTATGCAAGCTTCGATGAAGCCATTGAGAATATGGCGCGTGTTGGCAAGGTGTTTCAGCCAAACCCTGAACGAGTTAAGTTGTATGCTCGTTTGTATAAAGAAGTTTATTTGAAGATGTATCCCCAGCTGCAACCACTTTATAAGACAATTCGCGATATTACAGGTTACCCTGAGTAGTTTGGGATCTGTATTTCAATAGTAGACAGTATAAAAATGAAAGAGTAGACTCATATTTCTGGTTAAAAAAAGATCAGTGTTGTTCTTATTCCGTTGTAAAAATTTAAAAATAAAAAGCAGGGATTAATGAATGAAAAAATATACTCGAAATACCATTTTATACTCAGCGCTCACCGTTTCGTTTGTTGCAAGCTATTGGATTGTTCGGCAAGACGCCCAGCAACTCGACCCTTTAGTTTCAGATGTGCCCTTGATCGAAATTAATGAGCAAGCCTCGGAAGGCTTTAACACCCCTCGTCAGCCGAGTACCGTACTCGTTAGCCGCTACGACCCTTAGGAGGAATAAGCCTCGTACTTAGCTTGTACGAGGCTTATTGTCAGCTTGCCCTTAAGTAAATAGCGCTTTTATCTCAGGTACGCAAGAGCCACAATTGGTGCCAGCTTTACAGACTTTTCCAACTTCCTGTGGGCTTGTTAGTTGGTGTTCCTTTATTGCCGTTTGAATGGTTTTTTTCCCGACATTAAAGCAGGCGCATATGATTTTACCGACATCCGGCGTACCTATGGGTGGTTTGCCTGTTAATAAAGCCATGCGGCTTTCTGTATCTAAGGTTTCAGGGTGCTTATCGGTATGACTAAATAATGAGGCGATCCAGCTTCGCTCGGGTAGTTGGTAGTTCGAACCTACGATGAGCACAGCTTGAAGTATGCCTTCATTAAAGCAGGCGGTTCGAAATAATCCTTGATGCTCATCTTGATAGGTTTGCCACTCTAGCTCTCCTGAGTGGATTCTGATTTGACTGGACAGATGGGTTTGCCAGTGCTTGATTTGCCGCCTTCCTGCAAGTTCGTAATGGAAGTAGCCATCGCCTTTGATGAGTACGGTGTAGTCAATGCCATCAAGAATTAAAGGGTGACGTGAAATAACAAAACCGTGCCAGTTGGTTTGGTAAGCTTTGATGCTAACCGGCGTGTGCTTGCTTTCGGGTTGGAAGGATATTGGATCAATCTCTGGGTTAACGACTACTCCAACGCGCCCCTGGCTGCTGAATTGAGAGGTCCAGTGCATGGGGACAAATAGCTCTCCCTGCGGAAGGCGTTTAGTGACCTCCACTCGTGCAAGCATGCTTCCCCAATGACTTTCTATTTCAGCTATATCGCCCTGACTTAAACCGAACTTATGAGCGTCTTCAGGAGTGATCTCGACATAGGGCTCCGGCTTATGCTGGTTTAGCCTCGCTGATAAGGCAGTGCGGGTCATGCTATGCCATTGGTCTCGAACCCGTCCGGTATTCAAAGCAAGGGGCCAGGCCTCTGACAATGAGTTAACAGGTGGGCGATGTCTGAGTGCTATGAGTTTGGCTTTGCCGGAGGCGGTAAAGAAACCTCCTTCAGAAAAAAATCGTTTTACACCATTCGGGTGAGTGTTGTTTACGGGCCATTGCACAGGTTCTAGCGAGTCGTATTGTTCGTCACTAAGCTCTGCCAAGCCAGAGATATCGAAATCTCTAGGCCGTTGTTCAGCCGTATTTTTAAAGCCTGTTAGTGCTGCATGTTCCCGAAAAATATCGGCAGCAGATTTAAAATTAAATGCTTCGTGGTAGCCCATGGCTTTGGCTACTTGGCAGATAATCCACCAGTCGGGCTTGGCTTCACCTGCTGGTGGTAGCAGCGCTCGTTGGCGCGAAATTCGTCGTTCGGAATTGGTGACAGTACCGTCTTTTTCGCTCCAGCCCAAAGCGGGCAGTTTGACTTCGGCTCGATCTAAGGTATCCGCATGAGCGACACAGTCAGACACAACGACGAAGTCACATTGTTCAATGGCTTTCCTTACTTTTTCTGCATTGGGAAGGCTGGCGACCGGGTTGGTTGCCATGACCCATAGGGCTTTGATCTTTCCTGATGCGACGGCGTCGAAGAGCTCAATCGCTGGCATGCCTGGTGTATTGGCAAGGTTTGGGGTATTCCAGAACTCACTAAGTAGGCTTGTGTCCTGTTCATTAAACTCTAGGTGAGCCGCGAGTTGGTTTGCTAGACCGCCAACTTCACGCCCCCCCATTGCATTGGGTTGCCCCGTTAATGAGAAGGGGCCGCTGCCAGGTTTTCCAATGCGCCCTGTTGCTAGGTGACAGTTGAGAATGGCGTTAACTTTGTCAGTGCCGGACGAAGACTGATTGACCCCTTGGCTATATAGGCTCAATGTTTCTTGTGTATCACGAAACCATTCGAAAAAAGTCTTGATGATGTGGGGGGCAACATTACACTTCTCGGCGACAGTTGAAATATTGAAGGCATCTTGCTGCGCAGCCAAAATACATTGATCAAAGCCTTCAGTATATCGTTCGAGGTAGTCATTATCGATTACTCCCTCTTGATATAAGAAGGCGAGTAAGCCGTTAAACAAGGCGACATCACTACCCATTTTCACTGGAATATGCAGGTCGGCAATATCGCAGCTATCGGTCTTTCGAGGGTCAATAACGACGAGCTTCATGTCCGGGTTTGTTTCTTTGGCTTTTTTGATGCGTTGGAACAGTACCGGGTGGCACCATGCTGCGTTAGAGCCTATCAGAACAACTAGCTTAGAGAGTTCAAAATCTTCATAGCAGTTGGGAACCGTGTCGCTGCCGAAGGCGCGCTTATGGCCAACGACGGAGGAAGACATGCATAGACGGCTGTTAGTGTCGATATTGGCGCTGCCAATAAACCCTTTCATCAGCTTATTAGCGACGTAATAATCTTCGGTTAAGAGCTGGCCAGAAGCATAAAACGCAACGGACTCGGGGCCATATTGATCGATAGTTTCTTTAAATCGGGTAGCGACATGATTGATAGTCTGATCCCAGCTGGCCGTTTTCCCTTTGATAATGGGCTTCAATAGCCTGCTAGATAGATCTAGGGTTTCACCTAGTGCCGAGCCTTTTGAGCAGAGACGGCCAAAGTTAGCTGGGTGGTGCGGGTCGCCTTGTATTGTCACGTCCCTGTTATCAGCGTGTGTTGTTGCAATAATGCCGCAGCCTACACCACAGTAGGCGCAGGTGGTCTTTATTTCCTGCGGTTTTGTGCTTGTCTCTGTTGAGTTGATCATTTGAGTCATCTTGATGTTCCTAACCCGCTAAATCTAAGGTGGTAGTTTGCTTGGCGGTTTGAAAGTAGCCTTGGCCGAATATCAAAAACTCTCTCATGTCTTCGATATTGCAGCGCTGTTCAAGTAAGCTTTGATACCATGAGCCGTCTTTGGTATCGCCATATAGAACAACGCCTATGATGTGCCTATCTTTGATAACAAGCTTTTTATATACCTTGGCAGAAGGATCAGAAAAACGGATTTCCTCGCTTTCTTCATCACCTAAGAAATTACCGAGTGAGAATAAGTTAATACCGGTTACTTTTAATTTGGTCGCACTGGGGAGAGTCTTGTATTCCGCAACACCGTGGCCACTGAGGTGATTAGCACATACTCTGGCTTGCTCGAACAAAGGTGCTACCAGGCCAAAAGTGTCGCCTCTATGCTGAATGCACTCCCCCACAGCATAGATGCTAGGGTCGTACGTTTGTAATGTATCGCTGACAACAATGCCTTTTTCACAATGTAAGCCCGCTTTCTCAGCCAGTTCAAAATTTGGCCTGACGCCAATCGCCATAACAAATAAGTCGCAGTCGAGCTCACTTCCATCGGCAAAGCGAACGGCTCTAACATGCCCTGAATCATCTGCAAGAAGCTCTTCTGTCTCGGCCGGCATTTTAAACTTAACGTTTCGGCTTGTGAGTTCCTGCTGGAGTAAGTGACCGGCTGTCGCATCGAGCTGTCTGTTAAGGAGCACTTCCTTGCTATGAATAACGGTAACGTGCATGCCTCGCTGCGCAAGGCCGTTGGCTGCTTCAAGACCTAGTAGCCCGCCGCCTAAGACCACTGCATTCTTTTTTGTCTCGCTATAGGCAAGCATCTTATTGACATCATATATATCGCGAAAGGCGATCACACCTTCGAGTTTGCTTCCTGGAATAGGAAGAATAAAGGGTTTAGAGCCTGTTGCTATCAGTAGTCTGTCATAACGTGCTTGAGTGCCATCACGTGCTGTGACGCAACGTTTGCTTCTATCGATATCAATAACCAGCTTATCTGCTCCGGAATACAGGGTTATATTATGGTCGTGATACCATTGCCGGTCATGAATAATGATATCTTCAATGGACTTTTCTCCACAGAGTACGGGGGATAGCATGATTCGGTTGTAGTTGCCGTAGGGCTCAGCACCAAAGACCGTAATATCAAACTTTTCAGGAGAGGCGCTGACTAACTCTTCTACAGCTTTCATTCCAGCCATGCCGTTTCCGATTACCACAAGCTGCTGCTTCATCTCTAATCTCCGTACTGCCGTGTTATGAATGCTATAATCAATACATTGCTAATTTTTGCAAGTTATCGCAGCAATTTATATACCATTGGAGGTATGATTCTAACTCAACATGGTTAAGTACGCTGCAAGTCTCTTTAATAAGGCACTTAAGATTGACTTAGCTTAAGTTCATATACGGTTCACGGATGGATTAGTTTTGCACTATTTTGGTTCAACGTGTGGGTTGTTTGATGCGCCAAGGTCGATATAAAAATAATTATAGAATGTTTCATCGTTTGCTTGTTTTTATCTGTGTGTTGTTATCGTGGCGCATTTCTTATGTCGATGCTAATGAACTCAAAAAGACCGACATCGCCTTGCCAGCTTCCTATGAGGGTGACTCAAGCGCTCAAGATGAGATAGCAGAGGGCTCCCCTTACTTCGATAATTCGACTATCTCCTGGATTGAAACAAAACGCAGAGCATTGGCCGGAGATATCGTTGCTTTAGGCGCATATATTGATGGTTTGATGGGTGATCTAGAAGCCATTTCAGATCACAATCAAAGTTATGTAAAACTTTATTTGGGCTTAGGTGAGTCGAAATACTATGGGACAGAAGCGCTTCATAGATTGCGTTTTAGTTTAGATTTACCCATAACAAAAAGACGTTTTCGTTTTATTTTGGAAAGTGAAGATGAAGAAGCAGAAAACTCCGTGGATCAGGAGAGTACTAGGTCCTCCTTGAGTGAAGAGTCCGGTGAGGATGGCATTAATGCAAGTTTTAGGCTTTTATTTGATGCACGCCATTGGGATCGCCTTTCCTTTGACTGGGGGCTTAAAGCAAATTTGGACCCCGATATATTTTCAAGGGCTCGAGGAATTCGTAGCTGGAGTTTGTCAGAAAAGTGGTCATTAACTTTCTCTCCAGAGTTGTTTTGGTATGAAAGCCGGGGGGCAGGAGCCCGATCATCTTTCGATTTTGATCGCTTGGTTGGTGACTTTTATCTGCTTCGTCTACAGTCTTCCGTTGTTTGGTATGAAAGG
>NZ_LWFE01001567.1:0-800 GCF_001635675.1 Oleiphilus sp. HI0061
TACTGAGCAACGGGCTTTGAAACTGGACCTTCTGTTTCATTTTCCACATGTGGGTTTACCCGACACACAGATCAAGGCCTTTTGTCATACACTTGCTCAGCATGACAGCAATTGGGGACAATTGACCAAGGAAGCCATACCTGAAGATATTAAGCGTATACAAGCTATAAAATTAGAACGGCTGGCAAGAGCACTGAATGCGCTAGAGAACAAACCGCAGCCCTTAGCCGCGACCTTTGCAAGCTATTTTAATGAAACTGAATTATATGAAGGGATTCGTTCTCTTAGCCTGAGCCACGATCATGCAGAGGAAAAAGTCGCCTCAATTCAGGGAATTGCCCGCTTTCTAGCTCAACACAAGCTTAGCCTCGAAGATACGCTCAAGCTTTTTATTAAGCTACAACAAGACTCCGAGCAACATAACCATAAGACTAAAAAAACCGATACGGTCCAGCTATCGACCATTCATCGCGCAAAAGGCCTCGAGTGGAAACAAGTCATTATTCCCGGTCTCAACAACAAAACCCTGCCCTATACCTACAAAGATGAAATGCTAAGCAAAGCCTTGCTCGAAAGTGAAAGGCGTCTGTTATACGTCGCAATGACGCGTGCCAAAGAATGCTTACACCTCCTTATTCCTGAAGATGTTTCGAACAGCAAAGCTCAAATTTCACGTTTCCAGCATGAGCTTAATATCCCGCAAAGCACAGCGTTGGAAGTGCTCTGGATAGTAAGCAAATAGAAGTCGCATTAGGCAAACCAAGTCGTATTACGAGGCAATATGCAGAAGAGTTACGGTG
>NZ_LWFE01001568.1:0-960 GCF_001635675.1 Oleiphilus sp. HI0061
TTACGAGGTTCGTTCTTTGTTAGAGCATACGCTTGATTTGGTTATAGATGGTGGCTTCTGTGGCTTTGAGGCAACCTCTGTGGTGAACTTATCAGGCGAAGAAACGGAGATTGTTCGTAAAGGCTGCGGTGACATCTCGGCTTTCGAGGGCTAAGTATCACCGCTTGTTTAGGCGGGTACGGTTTATGCGTTTATCGTTAAGCGGAAGCTGTTATCCTTCGACAGAGCTGCTTGCTCACTATTATTGGTGATTTTGTTGGTTTTCAGTGCTTCATAGCGATGGGCGATATCATTTAATTTGTTATGCTCATTTTGTTCGCTAATTAGCTCATTAAAGAGATTATTACCAACTCCATATGCACCAGAAATCTTCACGACATTGTCTACGTAATCAAGTGTAGGCTGCTGTTTGCTCAAACGCTGAAAAGCCTCTTTAAAGTGTTTGTTGTTGTTAAGGTCAGTACTTATTTTTTCATGATCGCTTGGGCGCATCGCGCCTTTGATCTCAATGTTGCCGTAAATATCCTTCTCTACACTTAGCTGGGTTCTCGGGTTTAAGTTGTACTCAGCAAGCTTATTACGCAGAGTTTCCTTGAGGAAGGCTTTATCTTGGCCTAACTCCGTTTTGAATGTTTCAACATTTACCTTTTTACTTTGACTTTGAATGCCTAGTCTTAATAAAGTGACCGCATCGTCTAGCAATACTCGCTTTTCTGCTTGTTCTTTGCGTCTGGCACTGTCGTCTGCGTGGCTGCTGTTTTCAGTACCGTTTTGAGAGTCCTGACGTTGTAGTTGCTGAGGGATCTGTAAGGCTTGTTCTGTTGATATATGTGCCATGGTTATTTGCTCGCTAAGTTCCAGTTCGGCAATCAATGACCGTTTTCTGACAAAAAATGCTAGTTATCTAAGGAATAGCAAATTAAATGCCAAGCTTGTTAGGCGGCTAGGGTAAGTTAACAT
>NZ_LWFE01001569.1:0-929 GCF_001635675.1 Oleiphilus sp. HI0061
GCTTTTAAGGCGTTCACTGCTAAAGATTGAACTTGGGTGATCAGTACGTAGCTTTCATCAATTTTTAATAAAAGTGAGGTGTAGCTTAATAGCTCATCAGCTTGTTGCCTTAGTTTGTTAATGCGAAGCTTGCGCTTTTTCATTGCTTGTTGGCGGCTATAACTTATGCCACTGGCAACCATTGAGATAACAATGATGGAGGCTATCAAAGATATTATAAGTGTACTATTCATGTGGACTATGTTTCAGGCTTTATTCCCTTTAAGTGTAGCAAAGGCTTTAAAAATGCTAGCTAGTTTGTTCAAAAATCAGAAAAAAACATTGCAATGACTTGACCCTTTAGCTACAAATCAATATATATGTCGCCTTATATATTCAACTTATTCTCACGTTTGTTCTTTTTAGGGTAT
Organism: Oleiphilus sp. HI0061; assembly: GCF_001635675.1. NCBI lineage: Bacteria > Pseudomonadati > Pseudomonadota > Gammaproteobacteria > Oceanospirillales > Oleiphilaceae > Oleiphilus > Oleiphilus sp. HI0061. Next base: position 411 of record NZ_LWFE01001569.1, read on the forward strand.
GTTTTGCTGAAAAAATATACAGCTAGATTGCAGCGTATGAGCAACCACTTTAGTTTGGAGTTTTATGGGTAAGTCCCTCGTTATTGTCGAGTCACCAGCAAAAGCTAAGACAATTAATAAATACCTCGGTTCTGATTACATCGTAAAGTCCAGTGTGGGGCATATTCGTGATTTGCCTACCTCGGGGGGGGGTTCTACCAGTACCCCTCAAGAGCGTGCTAAACAGGCTGCTGCTACACGTAAGATGAGCCCGGAAGAAAAAGCGGTTCATAAAGCGCGTAAAGCCAAGGAACAGCTAATTGCCCGTATGGGGATCGACCCGGAAAATGACTGGGAAGCACGCTATGAAGTGCTGCCTGGTAAAGAAAAGGTTGTTACCGAACTCAAGAAGCTCGCTAAGAATGCCGATCAAATCTTTCTCGCAACCGATTTGGATAGAGAGGGAGAAGCCATTGCTTGGCACTTAAAAGAAGCAATTGGTGGCGATGATGAACGCTATAAGCGCGTTGTCTTTAATGA
>NZ_LWFE01001570.1:0-934 GCF_001635675.1 Oleiphilus sp. HI0061
GGATCGAGTTACAGAGGTTAAAGCCGGAGAATGGATCAAGGGCTTTAAAAATGTGACGGTAAACGAAAACTACTTTCAAGGACATTTCCCTGATCAACCAATCATGCCTGGTGTGCTTGTGCTGGAGGCACTAGCGCAGGTTTCAGGCATACTCGGCTTTATTACGACTAACAAAAAGCCAAGTGAAAACTTAATACACTATTTTGCCGGAACAAATAAAGCGCGCTTTAAAAGGCCAATTGTTCCGGGCGATCAACTGGTACTAGAATCTCATTTGATTGCAGCAAAGCATAACATCTGGAAGTTTGACTGTACTGCATATGTAGATGGTGAGGTTGCTTGTATTGCAGAAATTATGACAGCGGAGCGAGAACGTTAATGACAATCCACCCTGATGCCAAAATCCATTCAGACACTAAAGTTCACCCTCAAGCAATAGTAGAAAAGGGGGCAATAATTGGTGCTGGTGTGGAAGTTGGTCCTTGGTCGTATATTGGTGAAGGTGTCGAGATAGGGGAAGGTTCACAGATACTTTCTCATGTGGTTGTTAAAGGGCCGACAACGATTGGTCGGAATAACAAGATCTTTCAGTTCGCCAGTGTTGGAGAAGAGTGCCAGGATAAAAAATATGCTGGAGAGCCTACCCGATTAATTATTGGCGATAATAATATTATTCGTGAAAACTGTACTATTCATCGCGGTACTACTCAGGACCAGTCGGAAACGATCATTGGTAGTGATAACCTCTTCATGGCTTATGTACATGTAGCGCATGACTGTGTTATCGGTGATAACTGTATTTTTGCTAATAGCACAACCCTGGCGGGCCATGTTCATGTTGCAAGCAATGTGATTTTGGGTGGCGGAACGATGGTTCATCAGTTCTGTAAGATCGGGGCGCATAGTATGAGTGCTGGCGGGAGTATTGTTCTAC
>NZ_LWFE01001571.1:0-1413 GCF_001635675.1 Oleiphilus sp. HI0061
TACAAGCAATGTGATTTGGGTGGTCCATAGCTTATGGCAGTTGGCGCTGTTTGAAAATCAAACTCAGGCTTCTGAGTATAAAGTTTGCTTAAAGCTTGATACCGGAATGAATCGCCTGGGTATGAATAGCGAGGACTTTGCACTTGCATTGAAGCGAATTGAGTCAAATCAGTACCTCTCGCTCTATGCTTGTATGACGCACTTCTCAGCAAGTGATTTGCCAGGGGGGGAGCAGGTAGATCAGCAGCTTCAGCGCTTTAATTCTGTTATACAAGATATTGAGTCGGATGAGCTCTTACTGAGCACGGCTAACTCCGGTGGTATTCTATATTATCCTCATAGCCATAAAGATATTGTTCGACCTGGTATTATCTTATATGGCGCAATGCCGTCACCAGAGAAGCAAGACCAGAATTTTGATTTAAAGCCGGTGATGAAATTAAAGTCTGCAATCATGGCTGTTAGAGAGCTTTCTATCGGAGAGCGTGTTGGCTATGGCGGCCGCTGGCGAGCATCTCGTGAATCACGAATTGCAACAGTCGCTTGCGGTTATGGTGATGGTTATCCCCGACATGCACCAGATGGAACGCCGGTAGCGGTTTTTGATTCCGCGTCACAATCCTTTGTTCGAGCCCCGCTTGTAGGGCGGGTATCGATGGATATGTTGGCAATTGATATAACGGATATTCCTTCTTGTGGTCTTGGCAGTCCTGTTGAGCTGTGGGGGGATTATATTAAGGCGGACGAGCTTGCATCTTTGGCTGGTACGATTGCCTACGAGTTATTTTGTAGTATTACTACTCGTGTTCCAAGGCTGTTGAGTGGCGAATAGAGTATTCGCCACTGGGCCTTTTTAAGGTGCTTCTTCGAGGAGTTCTTCGCTCTCTGATGGTTCTTCAGAAGTATCGTCATACATAAACTTCATGTCGCCAAAAGAGCCTGTCGGGTTGATGAAAGAAAGGCTGCTCGGAAAGAAGTAGGTCTTGACCGGTGCGTCATGTTCATAGCTATCTTTAACTTTCACCTCACCATGAAATTGGCTCTTTATGTCAATATCGATAACCTCTGCGATGTTGCCAGGCAAAGTCCCTATTAGAGCGCCATGCCCCAAGTCATGATCTTGATTATACTGATAGATATTAGGGTTAATGAGAGCGGGAATAGTTTTCTCTCCAACACTTAGTAATGTCGTATCATTTGAGTTGATGATAGCCTGTTCTACGGGGGCACCCGAGCTATCAAATAAGTTGGAAATTCGTCCCCATATTGAGTTCGCAATATCTGGGAAATGACTTGTATAGAGTTCGCTGTCGAAATTTTGAGCAAACAATTGTGGCTGGCCGTCAGTTTCACGCTCGAGGTGAATGAGTATGTTGTCGTCGCTGCCCTCAATATAGCTCGTATAAGTATCTG
>NZ_LWFE01001572.1:0-960 GCF_001635675.1 Oleiphilus sp. HI0061
TATGTGATCTGCATACTGCTTCACGAACGATTTACTTGATTGATCTGTTTTGTGAGCTTAGAATGCCGCGTTCATTTCAATCATTACTGTAAAGGAGAATTAGCCATGACATATATGACGACATCCTTTGCAGGCAATGACCAATAGGAAAAGCTAGCTTTCTAGCCCTCTGGTCGTTCGGCCTGCCCTCTTAGACATTTTTCTTTGTAATCTATTTTCATAAGGAATAGGTACTATGGGCTCGTGCGTCCAAAACTTAACAAATAAAGTTACGCTCATTGCGTCTGACAAGACGTGGATAGAGGGTGACGCAGTACAACAATTAATTAATACATCAACACTACCCGGTATGGATATCGTTGCGGGCATGCCCGATTTACATCCTGGCAGAGGCTACCCTGTTGGCGCAGCCTTCTTTAGTTTGGGTAGAATCTACCCTGCCCTGGTTGGTAATGATATTGGCTGCGGTATGGCTTTATGGCAATCAAGCCAGAAAGTCAGCAAAGTAAACTTCGACAAGCTAGTTCGTCGTCTGGATAACATCGAACAACCGCTTGATGATTCATGGCGTGACTACATCACGAACAGACAGTCAGACTTATCGTTAGGCGTAATACCATTCGATCGTTCTTTAGGAACAATCGGTGGAGGTAATCACTTTGCGGAATTTCAGATAGTTGATAAAGTCTATGACGAAGCATCTATTGAGGCATTAAAGCTAGACAAAAAGCTTGTTCAGTTGCTAGTTCACTCTGGCTCTCGTGGTTTGGGTGAGTCGATACTTCGCAAGCATGTCCAACAATTTAGTCACGATGGCTTGGATGATTCTAGTTCAGATTTTTCTGATTATTTAAACGCTCATAATCATGCTGTTCGTTGGGCTGAGCTTAATCGAGAATTGATCGGCCTACGCTTCCTGGAGGCGCTTAATGCGAAAGGACGTTGCCTCTTTGATGTGAA
>NZ_LWFE01001573.1:0-1104 GCF_001635675.1 Oleiphilus sp. HI0061
CATTCTTTGTGCGATCTTTTCTCCATAGAAATTAGCTCTTAAATCGAAGATTTCTTCAGCCGTGTCAGACTGATTCTTAAGCCTGTTTATTTGTGCGGTGAGCTTTTTTTCTTCGCGCTTATAGCGCATGCCTTGAGCCATCTTACTGGGCAGTTGGCTTTCGGCCTGAGCCATCAGCTGATCTTTTTCCTGCTCGCTTAGTGAACTGTCGCTGTTGATCAGTAAGCGCTGATAAGAATAGTCATCATAACGTTCTTCGTGACCGAACAAGGCTTCACTTAGTTCTTTACCGAGGTATTGTCGACGTGTGTTTTTTTTATCATCAAGCGCAGAGCGCAGCATTGTCAGGTTTTCCTGCTGACTGAAGTCTGTGTTCATGGCAAATTGCTCTGTACTCAGGTTGCCTTTATAAAGCAGATAATTGTCTGCTATTTCCTGGGCTTTCATCGTTGCTTCGCCAGACAAACTCATCTCAATATACTCGCGTATGCGTTCAATGACCTGGTCTTGTCCCTCGATATGAGAAGCCATAAGGAAATACTCGAATATGTTTTTGATGTTCTCATTGATGACTAGCTTCCCTTGAGGGTCAACTAAAAACTGTTCGATCGCTATATCAGACATATGCAGGGGCAGCGCGCCGTAGCGTGATGCGGATTCGTACTCATGGGTTGAGTTGAAGGGTGTGCTCGCTAAGACTTGTCACACCCTGATTTCTATTTCATTGCGGCTTAGCTAGCGATGAGTTGCTTAACAATCTTGTTAAAGTGGCGAGCAAAAAGATAGTGGGTTTCACTTTTCAGACGGGTAAAGTGAGTCGTATTGAGGTGCTTTGATAGCAGCTCAGCGGCTTCTAGGGGAATAACATCATCATGTTCGCCGTGCCAGAATTGATATTCTGTTCGACAATTTTTTACCGAAAAGGCAAGAGCACTGAAGCTAAGCTTTAGTTCTTCTGCCCAAATACCAACACCTTGCTTAGCCGATTGCTTGAGATTAGCGGTTGAATAGTTTCGATATTGACTTGTTTTTAACAAGTTAATATCTGCAGCACGACCTTCAAGTGTGGGGCGAATATAGTTCAACTGCTGGGAATAAAAGTGT
>NZ_LWFE01001574.1:0-1573 GCF_001635675.1 Oleiphilus sp. HI0061
CGTTTTCTTTGATTTCTTCAAAACTGGCTAAGTAAGCGTATTTATCGACAGATTCTCTGGCTTTGTAGGTGTCGATCATTTTCTGAATATTGTCTTCGGTGAGCTGGTTTTGGTTTTTGCCGGATTTGAATTCACGGCTGGCATCGATGAACAATACGTTCTCATCAGTTTTGTGTTTTTTGAAGATCAGGATCGCGGCAGGTATACCGGTACCAAAGAAGAGCTTTTCCGGTAGGCCAATGACCGTATCCAACAAGTTTTCTTCAATTAGTTGCTGACGTATCTTGCCTTCGCTGGAAGCGCGGAATAACACACCATGAGGAACCACCACACCCATTCTGCCGGTTTCCGATTTCAGGGTTTCGATCATGTGGCTGATAAAAGCATAGTCGCCTTTGGTTTTGGGTGGTATACCGCGACGAAAACGTCCGTAAGGGTCGTTGCTGGCATCATCATGGCCCCATTTGTCCAAGCTGAAAGGTGGGTTGGCCGTCACTACATCAAAATGCAATAAGCCTGTACCGTCTTTATCTTTGAGTGCGGGGTGACGAATGGTATCGCCCCATTCAATGCGGTGGTTGTCTTCCCCATGCAGGAACATATTCATTTTGGCCAAGGCCCAGGTAGAGCCGATAGCTTCCTGACCAAAGAGCGCGTACTTTTTCGAGCCATTAAAATTTTTGCGAACAGCCCGGCCACATTTCATGAGTAGCGAACCCGAACCACACGCCGGGTCGCAGATTTGGTCGCCTTCTTGTGGCTCCAGAATGGCCGAGAGTAAGTCCGATACTTCGGGCGGGGTATAGAATTCGCCAGCGGTTTTGCCACTGCCTGCGGCAAAGTGCTTAATCAGGTATTCGTAGGCGTTGCCGATAATGTCGAGGCTACCGACTCGGCTCGGGCGCAAGTCTAATAATTCTTTGCCAAAGTCTTCCAGCAAATGCCGCAGCAATTCGTTCTTTTGTTTTTCAGGGCCTAATTTGTCGGTGTTGAAGCTGATGTCCTGAAACACATTTTTCAGCTTGGCACCGTTATTCTCTTCAATGGCATGTAACGCCTGATCGATACGCTGACCATTACCCGCTTGATGGCGATGTTCGTAGAGATCCCAAAAACTCGCACCTTCTGGCAAAACAAAACGCTGCTTGGCCATCATGGCCTTAATTAGTTCAGGGTTATCTCCGTATTGTTCAACCAGTTTACTGTGCTCATCCCGATACACGTCTGAGATGTACTTTAAGAACAGCATGGTGAGGATGAAGTCTTTATAGGTATCGGAGCTGATGACGCCGCGAAAGGTGTCGCAGGCGTTCCAGACGGCTTTGTTGATGTCGTCTTGGTTGATTTGGGTGTTGGTCATTTCTTCATCCTATTTATGTTTCTGTTGTCCGTGAGGTATGTTTCTTAAGCTTCGCTCATGATCTCATGTGCGATAGCCGTTAATTGCTTTGCTCGATTCTCGATAAATGCCATATGTAGTTTTTTCTCAGCTATCGCAGCTTGGTAAAGCTTTACTATGGTCACTTGTTTATCCATTGGTGGGACTGTGATTGTCGTTGCTTCCAAATGTGCT
>NZ_LWFE01001575.1:0-669 GCF_001635675.1 Oleiphilus sp. HI0061
TTTCCCCCGCTTAAGAGAGAATCGATATCAAATTTAAGCACGTGCTTAGAGAAGGATTTGATCGCTGTACTATAGGAAAATTTAGTGTCAGATGAGCTCTCGATGAGGATAGTATCATCATCACCGCTATTGCTGCGTGAGTTTTCAAAAGCTAGAGTATTAAATGACAGACACAGACATAACAAGCCTATTACGAACAAAGCGCGCTTGGTCATTGTTGATGTGTGTGTGTTGTTCAAATCGTCCACTCCATTTGATGAAGACTACCTATTCAATGATAAGAGATCTCCCTGTAGCGGTGTGTAACATTTGGTTAGATCGAGAGGGTATTTCGAAAAACTTCATTTATTGAGGTAAAGAGAGAGGATAAAGTGTGAACAGGTTCTCTAAGTTGTTGAGTGGAAGCTCATTTTTATTCTAGAAGGTGCTTAGTTGCAGTCTTAGGCTTGAAAGGATTGTTCACTTATTCTTTGCTTGAGTTCGCTTACGTGTCGACGACTGACGAGAATGCGAAAGTCGGTATTGCGTATATGTATGTAGTAGTGGCCATCGGAGCTCTTGTGCATTGCTGAGATGTGTTTGGCATTGACCAGTGTATTGCGATGGGCACGCAGGAGCTTGTCTGGGTGAGCTTGTTCCAACTCCTTTAATGTTTGGTCACTTAGGGTT
>NZ_LWFE01001576.1:0-943 GCF_001635675.1 Oleiphilus sp. HI0061
CAGAAGCTGCTAGCTGGAAGGGGCTGGCTTCCTCTTCATCATTGATTTGATATTGGACAGAAAAAGATTCACCAATCAAGTCAAGATCGAGAAACTCTCCGACGTTTTCATTATTGTCACCGCAAACAGGATATAGCTCGCATATTTGATCAGTTGCTTTAAATTGAAGGACGATCTTAGAGCCTGCGTTAACGAACTCGGAGCCTGTCACAGGATCTTGATTTTCGCTTACAACCCTAAATTCAAGTGTTGAGAAATCAAAGATTGTGAAAGGTAGTTCAAATCCGAATTGCTGTTCATCGACCTCTACTGCTTTTGTCTCAGGGTTAACCTGAGCTTCTGTTGTGAGCTGTACATATGCAGAATACGAACCCGCTTTTGATCCATCGATTTTTAGTTCTAAGAAACGCGCACTTCCACTATCGAACAGACGAGAGGAAATAGTCGCATTATGCGTATCAGGTGCTACGTTGATGCTGGAAGCGACCTCTATTTCAACCGACATATCCCCAACCAATATACATTGGGAGTCATGAGGCGCACAGCTTAGCTTTTCATCATCACCTGTCTGAACTTCCTCTATTGGGATTGTCAGAACTAGACTTTGATCTATAGGCATTAGTAAAGCGTCTTCGAATTGCACAGAAACCGAACGCAATCCATCATAACCATTATCGACAATCTCATTGGGAGTTGATGGGTCAGGGTCATCATTATCGAGCATTCCGTCACCGTCAGAATCTACACCACCAGCCGCTCCAACCAACGCTAAATTTTGCAAATAAGAATTGTATTCACCGAAATCAGAGTCTTCGCCAACAAGCAGTTCAAACTCTTGCTCTAACAGTTGGCCCAATTCACTAACGTTCACCGTGGTATCTGGGATAAATGCGGAAGACGGCTCTCTCGTTGCAAAATACGTAAGACTATTTATCGAAGACAA
>NZ_LWFE01001577.1:0-18154 GCF_001635675.1 Oleiphilus sp. HI0061
CATGAAACGCATGAGCTTGTGCTAGCGGATCTAGAAGAAATTGAAGCGGTATTTATTGAGCTTCAGGAGCAGCTTGAGCAATCCTCTTTCGAGCTGGAAATGCGCGAATCTGACATGGAATCCTGGCAACTTCGGTGGGATCAATTTAACCAGGACTCTGCAAATGCTCAAAAAAGCGCAGAGCTTGAGCAAGCTAAGATCCAGCAAACAGAAGAACGAATTCAAGAGCTCGAAATACGGCATGAACGCCTATCTCACTCCTCTATTGATGTGCAGCGAAGTATTGAAGAGCTAGATCATGGTCAATGGGAAGAGGAGCAGTTGATAGTAGATGAAAAACTATTAAGCTCTCAGCAGGAAGTTGATGACATATTGCCTAAAATTGAGCAACAACAAGACAAGATTGAATCACTAAGCGATCAGAAGTCTATCTTGCATGCAAAGATATCGGAGCAGAAAGCTGTCCTCGCTTCGCTTGTAACACTTCAAGAATCTGTCTTGGGTGATGATTCTAGCGTTTCTGCGCAAAAGCGGCAGATGGGTATTGATCAGCTGCCATTGCTGATGAATGAGCTTAAGGTCACTTCAGGTTGGGAAATTGCTGTTCAGCAAGCGCTTCATGATTGGATGAACTCTTTGGTTTCCGACGGCGTAGCAACGGATCTTATTCTGAATTGCGAAACATCAACTCTGGAAGGTTCTGTTGCCTTATTAGATAAGGATAAAAATGGATCAAACTCTAATGTTGTAGCAAAATCTGGATCACTTGCTCAATATGTTGAAGGTGCACCGTCTCAAGTAATTTTAATACTAAACGATATCAAAGTTGCTGATTCAAAAGAGCAAGCACAGCTTGCTATTGCTACACTGGCGGAGCACGAGTCTGTTATATGTACTGATGGCCTTTGGTTTGGTCAAACATGGGCAAGAGTATACAGGCCCGGTGATACCGAGGCAGGCGTTCTTGAGCGTGCAAATGTTATCGCAAAAATAAAGAAAGCTATTCCAGCGCTAGAGGAGCAGCTTGATGCCGTTAATCTTCAACTTGAAGCCAATAAAGATGCTCTACATCAATATCGTAAAGACTTAGAGTCTTTCGAGGTATCTATTAAAACGCTGACCAATGAGAAAGCTCGAATAGCTGGTCAGCAAGGAGCAGATAAAGCCAAGCTAGATCAATTCAATCTCCAGCTAAAACGAAACGATGAAGATATCAAGGAGTTGTTAGATCAGCTTGAACAGTATCGTGAGCAACTTGCTGAATCGCGCGAAATCTGGAATGAAGCGCTGCTATCGCTTGATGAGTTCACTGAGCGCAAAGCAGTTCTTAGCGAAGAAAGAGAGCGTGTTCAATCTCAGCTAGAGATGTATAGAGCTCAGTCTCGCGAAGCGCAAAATTCAGTACATCAGAAACAAATTGAACAACAGCAAAAGCTTAGTCAGGTAAACTCCCTAAAACAAACTATTGAGAGGCTAGGCAAAGAGTTAAGTTATAAGAAGCAACGAATTACTGAGCTTAATAATAGCGAACATTACGAAGATGAGTCCTTAGAGGACTTGTCTATGCAGCTTGAAGGTCTCTTGGAATCCCGGCTAATTGCAGAAGAGCGACTGAATGAAGCGCGAAAATCCGTTGAAAGCGTCAGTATTAGCTTGCGCGAGGAAGAGGGTGCTCGCGTTAAGTTTGAAGGTGCAATACAGTCAGCAAGAGAAAAGCTCGAAGCAATCAGGATGGATACTCAGGCGCTATCCATTAATAAGAAAAACCTCGAAGAGAGGATTCTTGAGGATGGATTCGAAATTGATGCGCTTAGTTCACAAATTCACGCAGGCGACAACGAAGCAAATTTGAAGTCAGCTTTGGAGCAATTAGGGCAAAGAATTCAGCGCCTTGGTTCGATTAACCTTGCTGCTATTGATGAATTTAAGGTTCAGAACGAGCGAAAGCAGCATTTGGATGAGCAGAATGATGAACTTGTCGATGCGCTAGATACGCTTGTAGATGCGATTAAAAAGATAGATAAAGAAACACGCACCCGCTTCAAGCAAACATATGACCAAGTAAACGAAGGCTTGCAGCGCCTCTTTCCAAAGATATTCGGTGGTGGCAACGCGTATCTTGAATTAACTGATGACAACTTGCTGGAAACTGGTGTCATGATTATTGCGCGTCCACCAGGAAAGAAAAATGCCACGATTCACCTTCTTTCTGGGGGTGAGAAGTCTCTAACTGCTATCGCGCTTATCTTTGCTATTTTTGAGCTGAATCCGGCACCTTTCTGTATGCTGGACGAAGTAGATGCCCCGCTTGATGATGCAAACGTTGGCCGCTTTGCCAGAATGGTAAAGGAGATGTCTTCTCAAGTGCAGTTTATCTATATCTCTCATAACAAGGTGTCTATGGAAAAAGCAGACCAGCTTATGGGTGTGACGATGCATGAGCCTGGCGTTTCCAGGCTAGTCTCTGTTGATATTGATGAAGCCGCAGCAATGGTAGAGGTATAGTGTTGGTAAAAGAGTTACAGATAATTTATTCGCATCCTACTTTGTTGAAACAATGTAAACTTTAAAACTATAATTTATACTAAGTGCAGGGCGTTTTTAGCTCCTTTCGATGCGTGCTCGCATCATTGATATTTATATAAGTGAAAAAATGAATTTAAGAGACTGGTTAATTGTTATCGGTGCAGTAATTATCGTTGGTATTTTGATCGATGGTTACAGGCGCATGCGTATTGCCAATCGTGACTCACTTAAGATGTCTCGTGACATGAGTGGCGATTTGGGTGCAGGTGATCCGCTTGAAGACGATTTTAATCCTGAATTACCCAGTGGTGGCGCGCGCGTTGTATCTTCAGGTGCACTTGAATCAGGCATTGAAGAAGTTAATTCCTCTAAGGATAAAATCGAACCTAGTCTGAATTTCGATACACCTTTTAACGATGATGACGTAAAAGAAGATGGAGCCATTGTTGCCGATGCGGGTTCGCGTATAGAGCTAGAGTCAATCGAAGTTAAAACGGCTCACGCCGGTAAGATCAAGAAAGTTGCTGAAATCGAAGTTAGTAGCGCAAGTGAAAACAATGACAAGCACGCGCTTGTTATCGTTATCAATGTGCACGCAACAACCAACAAAGGGTTTTCGGGAACAGATGTTAAACAGTTGCTGGAAGCTTGTGGTCTCGATCATGGTGATATGTCTATCTTTCATCGCCACGAAGAAGATGACCTGTTAAGCCCTATCCAATTTAGTGTTGCTAACGCTATCGAACCTGGATATTTTGATCCAGATACATTAGCTGAAATATCCACGCCTGGAGTGAGCTTCTTTATGACCCTGCCTGGGCCTAAGGATTACAGTAAAGCTTTCGAATTTATGCTCGAAACCGCGCAGTGTTTTGCTAGAAACTTGCAAGGCGAACTTAAGGATGAAAACCTAAGTGTGATGACGCCACAAACTATTGAGCATTGTCGCTCAAAGATTAAAGAGTTTGAACGCCGCCAGCTGTCTAAAGTAAAACTTTAATCAGCGAAAATTTCACTAACATCAGCGCTAGCCTTACATGTCCAAATCTATCGATGCCTCGCGCTCACGCGCAAACGAGCTAAACCAGCTGCTTTCACGCTATGCATACCAGTATTACGTTTTAGATGACCCAAGTGTACCCGACTCCGAATACGATCGATTATTTAAGGAGCTTCAAGATATTGAAGCTGCGTACCCGGAGTTAATTAGTGCTGATTCTCCGACTCAAAGGGTTGGCGGCCAACCGCTCGATAAATTCGCCCAGATTGAGCATAAGATTCCTATGCTTTCTTTGGATAATGCATTTTCTGCTGATGATTTACAGGCCTTTGATTCTCGACTACATGCGCGCCTAAGCGGCTCTGCCACGATAAGTTATGTTGCAGAACCAAAATTAGATGGTGTTGCAGTAAGCCTTTTTTATAAGCAAGGCAAGTTAATTTATGGTGCGACTCGTGGTGATGGAAAAGTGGGCGAAGATATTACTCACAACGTACGTACCATCAACTCAATACCGCTTCGTTTGCTTGGTAGTGGTTTCCCTGATGAACTAGAAGTGAGGGGTGAGATATTTATGCCTCTGGTTTCATTCAATCGACTTAATGAAGAAGCGCAAACGAACGGAGACAAACTGTTCGTTAATCCGCGTAATGCTGCCGCAGGTAGTTTACGCCAGCTCGATTCCAAAGTGACAGCGAAAAGGCAATTGAAGATGTGCGCCTATTCTGTTGGCTACTCTTCTGGACTAGGGCTTCCCAGTAGTCACTTCTCAACACTTGAAAAGCTTAATGAATGGGGCTTTGTGGTCAATAGCGATATGCAGCAACTTCAAAATATTGAGGAATGTATCGCTTACTGTGAGATGCTTAGCGATAAGAGGTCATCACTCGATTATGAAATAGACGGCATCGTGTTTAAGGTGGATGATTTTGCAGCCCAAATGGAATTAGGCTTCGTTGCGCGTGCGCCACGCTGGGCTGTTGCTTATAAGTTTCCTGCTCAAGAGGAGCTTACAGTGCTCGAAAGCGTTGACTTTCAGGTTGGGCGTACCGGCGTTCTCACGCCTGTTGCTCGTTTAAAGCCTGTTTTTGTCGGTGGCGTGACCGTTAGCAACGCAACCTTGCATAATATGGATGAAGTTAAGCGTTTACAAATAAGGGTAGGTGACACGGTTGTCATTCGCCGTGCCGGTGACGTAATCCCTAAAGTTGTACGATGTGTTAAAGAGCGTCGACCACCAGATAGTGTTGATATTGTCCTGCCAAAGTGCTGCCCCGTTTGTGATTCCCCTGTAGAAATTGAAGAAGATGGCGTGCTCGCTCGATGTAGCGGCACACTTGTCTGTGGCGCGCAATTAAAAGAGTCTATAAAGCACTTTGCCAGTAGAAAGGCTATGGATATTGACGGTTTGGGTGATAAGTTAATCGACCAGCTTATTGATAAAGAGCTAATCCAGGACGTAAGTGATTTATATAGACTTGATGCAAAGAACTTAGCGCTCTTAGAGCGTATGGGTGAAAAGTCAGCAAAAAATATTGTATCCGCCATCGAGATATCCAAGCGATGTACACTTGCTCAATTTATTTTCGCTTTGGGAATTCCAGAGGTTGGTGAAACAACGGCAGAGCTATTGGCTGAGCAGTTTGAAAAACTAGAGCGCTTAATGCAAGCAAGCAAAGAGCAATTGATAGCGTTAAATGATATCGGGCCGATAATGGCTGACAATATATTTACGTTTTTTCAGTTCGAGAACAATCAACAAAAAATATCCCAGCTAATCGAGTTGGGAGTGAGTCCAGCGCCTTTAATTGTGCCAAAGCAAAGCTTTGAAAGTGCGTTTAAAGACAAAAAAGTTGTTATTACCGGTACGCTTCCAAGTATGGGGCGTGACCAGATGAAAGCACTACTTAAGGAAAATGGTGCCAAAGTTCAATCAAGTGTATCTAGCAAAACGGACTACTTAATTGCGGGTGATGCTGCCGGTTCTAAGCTAGATAAGGCAGCTAAACTCGGTGTCGAGGTGCTTAATGAGGAACAAGTGCTCTCACTAGTTAAATAAGTGTGAACCATAAGACGTTTCCATAAAGTCCAGCTGTCACTTACTCACTGTTTTTAATATCATTTAATAGATTCAATAATTTGCGACGTCAACGCAAAAAAACAATGAGTAGAGTAATGGATTATTTGCACGTCTTGATCAAAGCAACTTTTACATCAGTTTGTCTAATGCTAATCGGTGGCTGTACTGGCGATAGTGATAGCTCTGAACCACAAATAGCTGCTGTCGAGCTATCCAGCCCACCACTCGAAATACTTGGATTCCCACCCCAAACCCTATACTACGATAGTCCATTTACATTTACTTTTGGTGCTGCTGGTGGGTCTGGTGCATATCAAATGGCCTATGTTAAGCATCCTGAAATTAATGATGATGTAACCGACATCGATACGAATATTGTTGATATGTACATCGAAAACATTAGCTCTTCCGCTGATGATGATGACGCAATAAAGCCTGCATTTAAGCTAGAGGCTTTAGTAGAGTTTCCAGAGGGAGCATCTCCGGAAACTCTGGTAGGTAGAAACTATACATACGGGCTTGAATTGAGTGATGGTATTAATTCAACTTCTGAAACATATGATTTCTCTGTTGCTGCAAACGCTCTTTCTTTCTCGGGAGGCTCGATTATCAACGAGGGGGCTTCCTCTATCGCAAGCATTAATAATCTTGTAACGGCCTATAATGCTGGTAACACCCTCGTTTGTAACCAAGTTGGTGACATAAGTTTAGGCCGTAGGGATGTCGACGGCGTGCATGTTTACCCTGCAGCTTTCCTTGTTGAATTAGAGGCACCTGTCTCAAAACGGACAACTGCTTATTATAAAACCACATCCAAATACAGCTCAGATCTGCGAGAAAGAAACGCCTCGAACATAGAGTATGCTCGCCCTGATGTTGATTATCGTTCAATTGCAGAGGGTGATGGTAAGGTAGTCTTTGAGGCTGGGCAGTCAGCCTGTTTTGTGTTGGTAGAGACAATTGATGATGGGATAATTGAGAGTAATGAGACCTTTGAAATAGAATTTACCTCGGTAGAAGGTGCGCTGATAGACATTGCTTCAGCAAATAAAACTATTGAAATTATCGACAATGAGCCTAGCGTAACAATGTCAAATATTGAAAGTGTAGGAAATGAGGGCTCCTCTTACAACATTCCCGTTAACCTACGGGCACCCTATGTAGCAGACGTTGAAATTGCTATTTATGTCGATACAGATAAAACAACAGCGGAGCAGTCTGATTATTTGCTTACCCCTGAAAACGGAGTTTTGCTGATTCCTGCTGGTAGTCTAAACGGGGCGATTTCCGTTGATATTCTAGAGAACGAAGATTTCGATGACGACTTAAGCGAAGATGAAAAAATAGTTATCCGTACAGATATTGAGGATATTATTGATGCAGAGCCAAGTGAGTTTATTATCAATGACTGGGTCGATAACGCAGTTGTTGCAAGAGGTGAAATTGGACAAGAGGCTGTAGATTTTACTATTGACTCAAATGGCCGTGTAATTTCCTTAATTTCTGACACTTCAAATATTAATAGCGTAATTACCTTGAGTTTGAGGCATCGTTCTGGCGATATTGCTTTAGTTGACGGCCTGTCTGACTTGGTCATTGCGCTTCCAGATACGAATCTTAAGCCAATATCAATTTCGACAAGTAAGGATGAAGTTGATCGAATAGTTATTGTGTACGAAGTGGAAGCGCAAAATGCTGATGGTTTTTTTGGACGCCGCGATTTTGGCGTTATGGTCTTGGCTGGGAGTGAATCCGGCGCGTTTGATGTCGAGTCTACTTCATATTATGGAAGCGAGGAAGATGATTTCATAAGCAGTACTCGCTTGTATGGTAAGGAATTGTACGTTTCGGGAAATACCTCTGGGTTCATGTTGAATGGTGAGCCTGCCGATATTGCGAATCGAGGCGGAGTCGACGGCTTTGTCTATAAAATTGATATCACTAACAATGCACCTGTTTGGTATCGCTTTGTTGGAACTGAAGAAGACGATGACATAAAAAGCATCGATGCGGGCAATCGAGACCTGATTTCGCTTAGCGGAATAAGAACGAGTTCGATGGATGGAGCTATTGGTTCACTTTCTGTAAGCACAAAGCTCACTCGCGAGAATGTAGATTTTCCAGAAATAAGTTCAAACCGTGATGATAATGTAAGGGTGATCAGATATGACTCTGACCTTTCCGGCTTTAGTGTGCTAGCTGATGGCCTTGGATTAGAGTACTCAACCACAGGTGTGACAAGCTCGTTAACCAGGGATGTGGTGGTTTATAGTTATGATTCTGCTTTTAATTCGACTGGTTATACAGAAATTTCTTCATCCGGGGCTGATGTTGGTGTCGCGATGATAAATACTGATGAAGACGACTTGCTTATTGTCGCAGGACAAACTGATGGTCAGTTTTCTGATCAAACCAAACTTGGTGGTGATGATGCCTTTGTGACGGTACTTGGCAGAGAGGGAGCCGGATATTCACAGATTGGGCTTGTGCAATTTGGTTCAATACAAAATGACAGAGTGATATCACTTAAGGAGTATAGTGATAGTAAGTTTCTTGTGTTGTGGAGTGAAATGCAAACTGACCCTGGGCAGGAGACTTATAGGATATCGGCGTTTTCTAATAGTGGCGAAATGTTGTCCTCGCCACTATAGCGTTTCACAATGATAAAGTGGTGCTCAGAGGCTATAAGCGCCTTTTAGTAGCATTCTCAACTGAAGCTTTGTCTTGTCTGCTTCTTTCGTGCGTTCGGTCTTTGTGGCGTCCAGGCAGTTGCCGCCCATCTGAAAAACAATCGTTACCATAGCTTCCGCTAAAGCGTTGCGCGTCTGATAATCCAAGGCGGCTTTGTTTGTTCCTTCTATCGCGCGCACTTTAAGATATTCTTCAAGCTCAGTAACAACGTGTCGAATTTCCAAATTAATCGCAGATCTAAACTCTTGAGAGTTACCAGTATGCTCCCGTAACAACAAACGAAAGTGGTTTGTGTTGCTCATAAGGTATTCAATAAAGGTATCGACAGAAATATCAATTGCAGTGCCTTGTTCTTGAATTCTGGAGCGAGCCTTTCTAAGAAGTTGGCGTAATGCTAAACCTGCCTCTTCGACCAAGGCTAAACCAAGGTCGTTCATGTCATCGAAGTGTCGATAGAAGGAGGTTGGTGCAATACCCGCCCCACGTGTTACCTCACGCAGACTGAGCCCGGAATAGACGCGCTCGGGACTCAATAAATCTAGAGCACTATCTAATAAAGCTCTTCGTGTTTTTTGTTTCTGCTCAGAACGTTTTGTCACAGCTACTTTTCTCAGAACAATTAATAATTTAGCGTATTCGATAATGATAGCACTAACAATTAGTCTTGTGGGCGTAATCCACTCATAATTAACGATAATTAGCTATCGCCAGTGCGGCCTAAGTATCAGCTAGATTAACCTGCGCTCATTTTATTCTTGGATAAGTTATTTAATACCTTGCGGGTAGTGCATGGTGAATTTAATCTGTTGAAATATTGCGTTTCTGCCGCACATCGTCAATGCCACCTGCATTTGTAACTCTGCTATACCCGGCTGCAATCAAAGCATTCTTCGCTTTTTCCGCGCGCACACCCCTGGCGCAATAAACAACAATCTCAGTGTTTTTGTCGGGATACTGCCGGCTAACTATAGGAACGATTTCGTTGTGGGTGGCACGTAGGTCACCATCTATATGGTCGAAAGTGTGTTCAATTTTACTTCTCACGTCGATCCAGACAGGGTCTGCCAATATGATATTGGAGCCAAAGGTGGCAAAACATAGTAATACTAGGCGGAATAAATAGGATGGTAATCTCATAGCTTTAAGTCCCTGTAATGAGTAGAGGCTAATATAAAGCCTAGAAACCGAAGGCAAATATGTCAAAAAACGAGGGAGTGTAACCGGAGGTATTATGATCTATGTACGCAAAATAGAATACAACCTAGCTAGGGACTCTTGGAGCTAATAAAGATTTACTTAGTTGAAAAGCTGCTCGATTAGAGCAGCTCAGGAAAGTAATAAATCATTAAATATACTGCTAGCAAAATGGCGACCCAAACAACCATGGTCTCAGTTGGCCATAGCCTTGCAAAGTATCCTTTTGGTTTTCCAGCTTTGGTGTCATAAGAGTTTTGAATCATTTGCTTAATTGAATAAGCGAGTGATTTTTCAATCTTTTCATAGGTGCAATAGATCGTGCATGCTAGCCTTTTTACAAACGCGGGAGCAAGCTTTCGGTATAACCAGTCAGCATCCAGATTTGTGGAAGGTAGTTCTGGCGGGTATAGATTGCGCAGGTTTAACCATACAAACGCTAGAGCCGAGAAGAACAAAAGCTGTAACTGCGTAAGAACGTGCGTAATATCGTAGGGCTGGTAGCTGTGTTCCCAGGGCAATAGAGCGTAAACAGTCTGAGCAGGAAAGGTACCTAGTACAACACACCCAACGGCTGCTAAGGTCATCGCAATTAGCATGTTTTTGGGTGGTTCAGTTGTACGGATACCTGAATCGTGAGCAAAAAATGCGAAGTAAGGAATCTTGATGCCCGCGTGATGAAATACGCCGGCAGCGGCAAATAGTAATAATAACCAAACAACATCATAGCCTTCAGCTACTGCAGCAGCCATAATCATTGACTTCGATACGAAGCCGCTGAAAAGCGGGAAGGCCGAGATAGACGCAGCACCAACAATACAAAGTATGGTTGTTTTTGGCATGCTCTTGTAAAGGCCGCCAAGCTCTGAGCCATTGATTTTACCTGTCATGTGCAAGACAGCGCCCATTGTCATCATCAACAGACCTTTAAATATAACATCATTAAAGGCATGGGCAACGGCACCGTTCAATGCAATGGCGGTACCTATACCAATCCCCACAATCATAAAACCAATTTGGTTAATAAGGCTGTAGGCAAGTACTCGGCGGAGATCATTTTCGATAACTGCAAAGAAAATTGGAAAGCATGCCATGGTGACACCAATCCATACGAGAATTTCTTCACCGGGGTAGGCCCGAGCAAAAGCATACACCGCGACCTTTGTTGTGAACGAGGCTAAAAATATTGTTCCGCTTGGTGTCGCTTCAGGATACGAATCAGTTAACCAGTTGTGCATAAAAGGGAAGGCACACTTGATTCCGAAGGCGAAAAAGATTAGCCATGCACCAACTTGGGCGATGCCCTCATGCTGCAAGCCGATATGAGTGAATAGTAAGCTATTGTTAACGTGCGCGAAGATCAATAGACCTGCAAGTAACAAAACGCCAGATAATACTTGAATGATCAGATAGCGAATACCAGAAGAATAGGCTCGATCTGTTCGACGAGCCCAAATAAGAAATACGGATGTGAGTGCCAGTAACTCCCAGAAGACGAAAAGGGTAAGTAAGTCACCGGCAAATACTGCGCCGACAGCACTACCTGCGTAGGCGAGGCCTGCGACGTGCTGCACAGTATCCTTAACGTGCAAGGCGTAGATGATGGCGATTAGAGCAGCAAGATGGAAAAGATAGCCAAACATCAAGCTAAGTTTATCAACCTTAACTGGCTCTAGTGCATAGCCCATAAACTCCATAGACCAGAATACGCCATGCTCTAGGCCGACCAAGTTAAGAGCACCTAAAATGGGAGCCGCTAACATGATGAGGTTTCGTGTCCAGCCACGTAATAGTAACGCAGCTAAAGCACCTAGCATTAGGGGAAGAAATGGAATCACATTACTCATCGTAGTAATCTTCACCTCGCATCAGAAAGGTTCGCATCCATGTTGCTATGAAAACGAGAATAGAACAGCCTACAAAGCCGTAAATGGCATAAAAAGCAGGGAAGTTCTCCCAGCTGTGGTAAATATGGCGGTGAACAATAAAGTCAGCAATCACTAGCAAAGCACATGCGACATAAAATACTTTTAACATCTTTTTGACGTTTTCTGGCTTGTCGAACCAGCCATCTGAAGAGTGATGATCAGACATTTAGCCTTCCCCCATATTCGTTGATACACCTGGAATCAAATTTATTAGATCGATCAGGGGTTGAGGATAGAAGAACAAGGCAAGACATCCAAACGAAGTCACGCCAAGTGCTATTAAAATTGGTAACGGAGCCTCTTTAGTGTCCGACCATGCCCAAGGCTTAGATTCTTTTGCTTGGGTATTAAAGAATGCTTTGATTGGGATGGGCAAAAGATAAGCGATATTAAGCAAGGAACTTATCATTAGCACGGCGACAATGATGAGCTTGTCAGATTCAAGAGCGCCCATTGTCAGATACCACTTGCTCCAGGTTCCTGCCATAGGAGGAAGGCCAATTATACTTATTGCACCAATCGCAAAAGCAGCAAAGGTGAGTGGCATTTGCCGGCCAAGTCCCACCATGTCGCTGATGTTCTTTTTGTGACTGGCAACCATAATTGCACCGGCGCAGAAGAAGAGGGTGATTTTACCAACAGCATGTGTGGCGATATGTAAGGCAGCACCGGCATGGGCGATAGATGAAGCAAGCAGAGCACCCACGACAATGTAGCTTAGTTGACTTACTGTAGAGTAGGCCAGTCTAGCTTTCAGGTTGTCCTTAGTCATAGCAATGCAAGACGAGAGCAGTATCGTGGCAGCGCCGATATAGAGCATAATATCTGTGGTTGCGAGCTCTTTAAGCTGGTCGATCCCGAAGATATAAATAATTATTTTTAGGATACTAAACACGCCCGCTTTTACGACAGCGACAGCGTGTAGCAGTGCACTAACCGGTGTTGGCGCAACCATTGCGGCAGGTAGCCAGCGATGGAAAGGCATAATGGCTGCTTTACCAATGCCATAGCAGAATAGAACGAGTAGAACGCTAAGGACGGCCTTGCTGTGTGAATTATCAAAAATTCCACCTGCTTGGAAATCCAATGTGCCTGTTAAGCTGTAAGTACCCAAGACAGCAAAGAGTAAAAATGCGATTGATGTACTAAGCAAGATGCCGAGGTAAGTTCTGCCGCCTTGCTTGGCTGCTTCAGTCCCAGCATGTGTTACTAGTGGGTAAGTTGACAGTGTTAATACTTCATAAAATATGAATAGTGTTAGCAGGTTGCCTGAGAAGCAAATTGCCATAACGGAACTGATCGCCAGTGCGAAGCAGCAGAAAAATCGAGTTTGGTTTTCTTCATTGTGGCCTCGCATATAACCAATCGCGTAGATGCTGGTAATGATCCACAAGAAGCTCGCTACAATAGCGAAAAGTACGCCAAGGGGTTCAACTTCAAAGCTGATCCCAAGACCTGGAAATAAGTCGATAACATCAAGCTTAAGGGCAACACCCTGAAAGGTATAGTCGGTAATTGCTAATACGATAGAGAATAAGATAGCTGCTGTACTTAATGTGACAGCCTCTCTGATGTTTGGGTTCTTACCTGTTGCGATAACGATTAACGCACCAATAAAAGGTACAAGAATCGAGAGGGTGATCAGCTGTGATGGCTCAATACCTTGCCAGAGGTTCATGGAGAAACCTCCTGAGCATTAATACTTAAGGTTGTATTCTGGAATAACCATTGAGATGCGCTATTTGCAGCGTCGGTAGTCAAGCTTGTATCGATACCAAAATAAATGTTTGCCAATACAAGTG
Organism: Oleiphilus sp. HI0061; assembly: GCF_001635675.1. NCBI lineage: Bacteria > Pseudomonadati > Pseudomonadota > Gammaproteobacteria > Oceanospirillales > Oleiphilaceae > Oleiphilus > Oleiphilus sp. HI0061. The sequence goes on from NZ_LWFE01001577.1 coordinate 13,222, forward strand.
CCCACATCGGAGCCAGCATTAGCCAGGGAACTTCTTTAATATTATTAGGGTTTTGTGATTCTGGTAGTTTTTGGAAATACGCAGCCTCTAATACCCGGCCAATATAGATTACCGCTAACAATGAGCCAGCAAGTACAAGTGCAGCAAGTACCCAATGATTTTGTTCTAGCGCTGCTGTCACCAGATACCATTTACTTACAAAACCAACGGTGAGCGGTACGCCGATTATACTCAGGCCAGCAATTGTGAATGCCGCCATGGTTAAAGGCATGTGTTTGCCCAAACCTCTGAACGCTTTTATATCAACAGAGCCTACGCGATAAAAGACGGCACCGACGGCCATAAACAAAGCTCCTTTCATGAGTGCATGGTTAAATATGTGGATAAGTCCCGCCATCAAACCTGTTACGCTGACTAAGCTCAGTCCGAGAATCATATAACCAATTTGCGCAACACTACTATAAGCAAGGACTGTTTTAACGTTGCTCTGCACGGTTGCCATGTAAGAGCACTTGAAAATTGCGACGACAGCCAAGACCATCAAAATTAGATCCATGCCCATATCGGTGAAAACATGGTCAGCCCCGAATATTGTAAAGATGAAACGAATCATCACATACACTGCAACTTTAGTCGCTGTGCTGGCCAAAAACGCGGTAACAGCTGAGGGCGCATGGGTATAAGCGGGAGGAAGCCACATATGTAATGGGAATAAAGCAAGCTTGATGCTGACGCCGACCATAATAAATGCGAGCCCGGTATTGATCGTGCGGCTGCTGTCATATACGTCGATACGGCCTGCAAGGTCTAGCATGTTAAGGGTGCCTGTCTTCATATAAAGCATGCCAACGCCTATCAGGATAAACGTTGCACCGATCGTTCCCATCACTAGATAGCGAAAAGCAGCAGTTAAGCAGCGTCGATCCGAAGCCAGGCTAACAAGGGTATAGGTTGCAAGCGAGGAAATCTCAAGAAACACGAAGAGATTAAAGGCATCACCAGTAACTAGTATGCCAGAAAGGCCGGCAAGACATAGTAGGTGTGCAGTGTAGAATAGTGAGTGTTTTGATGGGTCGATTTCTTTTTCAATACTGTCCTTTGAGTAAATTAGAACAAGTGTTGAAAGCGCTGATACGGCTAACAGAATAAACGCGTTAGCGGCATCGATACGTAATTCTATCCCCCAGGGTGGTGGCCAGCCACCGACAGCATAGCTAAGTGCGCCATCAGATAGAGCTGCAACTAATAGCTGCCACGAGACCAGGCAGGCCCAAGCGCTTATTAGCGTGGCAAAACACCAAGATAGTATTGAACGGCCCAAAACGAGTGTGATAGGTGCTGCTATCAGGGGCAAAATTATAGGAAGCACAGCCAGGTGTTGGTCAAGCATTAGATGGCATCATCCTTGTTTTCAAATTCGTTCTCTTCAACTGTGCCGTAAGCCCGTTTGATCCGAACAATTAGTGAAAGCCCCACAGCCGTTGTCGCAACGCCGACAACAATTGCTGTGAGAATCAAAACATGAGGGAGGGGGTTAGAGTATTGAGAAACCCCTTCGACGACAATTGGTGCGGTGCCGCCAGTGACTTTACCCATAGAAATGTAAAGCATAAAAACTGAGGTCTGAAAGACGTTTAAACCAACGACCTTTTTGACCAGGTTATTTGCGGATATAACGATATAGAAACCGGTCATCATCAAAAATACGACGATCCAGTAATTGTAGTAATCGAGAATAAAGTTCACTGGATGTTAGACCTCTCAGCCTGGCTATCGAAGGCATAGAAAATACTAAGCATAACGGCAAACACTGTAATACCAACACCAAGTTCAATGATAATTATACCGTAGTGTTGGCCAGCGATTGGGTCTGCTGCGATTTTGTTGTAATCAAGGAATTGGCCGCCCTTAAGCATGCTGTACAAGCCAACGCTGGCGTAAAGCAGTACGCCAAAAGAGGCCATTAATTGCAAAAACTTTGGGCTTACTACTTCAAATGAGCTTGGTGTCCCAAAGACTAAAGCGTACAAAATGAAAGCCGCAGCAGCGATGACACCGGCCTGAAAACCGCCCCCAGGGCCGAAATCACCATGAAATTGAACATACAGTGCAAACAGTATAACCAAGGGAATAATTAGCTTGGCAACAACGTGCAGTACGTGGTGCGCTTTTAAACCAGATTCTGGCGCATCACTTTCTTCGCGGCGCCTTACGCCAAGTAATGCTAAGACACCAATTGCTGCTGAAAATACAACAACCGTTTCTCCTAAAGTATCGAAGCCACGATAGCTTGCAAGTACTGATGTCACCATGTTCGGTAATCCGACTTCTTTAGGTGACTCTTCTATATAGCGTGGAGCGACATGTTCGTGTACTGGGTTGTCAGGGTGCCCAAAGGGAGGCATGTCGAGCGTGCCGTAGATCAAGGCAGCGCCGGTTACGCAGACTACAACCAAAGGGAGGATTGAAGAGTGGGCACTTTGCTTTTCCTTTCTACCAGTTAATGCCAGTGTGCCAAGCATGAGTACTGTAGATATGCCCGCACCAACCGATGCCTCGGTGAACGCGACATCAACTGCGTCAAGGTTTACGAATATCAATGCTGACAGAAAACTATATATTCCGAAGAGCATGACGACAGCAAATAAATCTTTCAAAAATATAATGCGTAAAGCAGTGAGCGCCAACATAGCAAGCAGTACCAAGTCGATCAGTTCGGCCATTAGTGCGTTTGCTCCTGTTGTTCTTTCTTGGTTTCAGCAATTGTAAGTAAGCCGCCATGACGGGCTGACTTAGCAAGAGCATGAGAAGCGGTAGGACTGGTAAGCATCAAAAACACCAGTATGAATAAAAGTTTTGCGGTATTTAAATCGAAAGACGTCTGCAAGAGGAGACCGCCTATGATCAGAATGGCTGCAATAGAGTCCGTGACACTCGCTGCGTGAACGCGAGTGAAGAAATCCGGGAATTTAAAAAGTCCAACGGCACCACTTAAGCCGAAGAAAACGCCTGCTATTAGCAGGAGGCTACTAACAATATCTAAGACAAACATGTCCAACCATTATTATTTAAGTTTTATTCAATTGGCGCTGTGTATTCGAAAAAGCGAAGTACCGCAACCATCCCTGTAAAGTTGATTAATGCGTACACAATGGCAATGTCCAGGAAGTCTGGGCGTCCCATCATATAACCGGCGGCCGCAATAAAAAGAACAGTCTTGGTGCCAAACATGTTTACTCCTAGAATACGGTCGTAAACGGTTGGCGCATCGAATGCTCTGGCCAAAGCGATAGCCATAACAACCAAAATAGCGATACAAACAGCAGCGTATATTCCTGTCACTTGTTATTACCCCATATCCCGGCGATTTTATTTTCCATAGCACCTTGTTCGAGTTCTTCTAACGAGGACTTTTGCAGTGCGTGAACAGTCAGTTCACCATCCTCCAAATCTACGCTTAAGGTGCCAGGTGTGAGTGTTATGGAATTTGCGTATAAAACATGATTGCTCGGAGGTATTTCTTTTATATCTATTTTCGCCAAGCTTGGCGAAACCTTATTTGACGAAGTCCAGATCAGTTTTGTAACGTGGGCGCTAGAGCCAATGATCTGCCCAATTAGCCATGGAATGTATCGAATTAATCGTAAACCTGTCCCAATCTCTTGTGGCTCTTCATCTACTTCATCCATACGTTTTAAGACAAAAAGTACGATGATGACAGAAACGGCTCCGAAACTAAGTAATAGTGGTTGGATGTAGCCAGAAAGTAACAACCAGAACGCTGAAAGTAGTACTGCCCATTTAAATATATGCATTTAATGAATACCGGCTTTATTGTTAATTCGAATCATAGCTAGCTGGGGAACGTTGATTTGTAACATTTTTTATATGGTATTTTCAATCATTATAAGAGGTCAATGGTGGTAACACTCTAACCAGAGCTAAATTTCTTGTGAAAGCGCAACAATTTATCTCTATTTGAAGCTAGTCGTATAGTTTCAACTTGTCAACGTAATGCTTGAAAAAAACGCTCATAAACCATTGCTTTTACGCTGGGTATTGAAGTTCAAGCTCGCGTAATATGCACTGCGGATACTGATAGCTCAATAGAAGTACTACAATTATATTGATAGTATTAATCTATCATAGAAAAGTACACTGATAGAGGATTTGCGCTTGTAATGGCTCATGAAACCCCGACACTAAGACAGTTGGAATACTTTGTCTGCCTTGCAGAGTCTGCAATATTTCGTGGTGCGGCAGATATCATCAATATTAGTCAGCCAAGCGTTAGAGATATTGATCAGCTAAATTTATCAAGAATGCACGTTTTAGCATGGCGCCAGAATTGTCCTAATCGGGGCTTTTATCGCCAACTGGCAAAAGAAATACGCACACTGGCTAAAACCAACCTTTGTGATGCCAAGCTTAGCTTCGTATTAGATACTGATAATGGCTAGGCAAAAAAGCTCGTTGACTCAAATCTATAATCAACCAATATGAATTAAGTATGACCTTGAGTTACTATTTGGGTAGTTATTACAATGAACAAAGTATCCATACGAATACAGGTTTTATAACTCTTGGACAGTATGAACAATAAGCAGGTTAAGTATGCAACTACTTATATGCAGGGAAGCCTTCGTTCCAAATAAAACCACCCTGTTTCTTCGCCATTATTAGTAGGGTTGTAACCTACTGGGTATATCATGTATTTCGCATTAGCAGCATTAACTTTTGGCTTAGTGGCAGGGCTGAAACCGGGGCCTTTAGGTGTGTTTGTGATTCATCAAACCATGTCAAAAGGTAATTACAATGGGTTTATGGCTAGCCTTGCACCTATTGTAACCGATGGGCCAATTATACTTCTGGCATTGCTGTTAACGTTGCAGCTTAATGATATAGGCTTGTTTATCTCTGCGATTTCTGTCTT
>NZ_LWFE01001578.1:0-1276 GCF_001635675.1 Oleiphilus sp. HI0061
GGAGCGAAAAATTAGCGATAGATATGGTGACAAAAGGCTTTCAGGAAAACTCTTAACAGATTCTCTTTTGGCATTTGATAAACTTGGAATGAGAAAAAAACTTTTTTTGTTCAAATTCAAATCCGTCGAAACTAAGGCAGGGCTAAAATTAATGAAGCTCTAATATAATGTCATTAGGCTATACCCTTTCATTGCATGTTTTTGCCCCCTTTTTGAGTTGCTAGTGTGTCTATAGAGTGAAGTAAGGGTATATAGAGAGTATACACACTAAACACTCATTCTAAGGCCATAATTTTGTCATCAGCCTATTAGCAATACAACGAACTAGGCTGATGACATTATTTAAACAACTACTACGTCCCCCTGATGACAAAAAAATAGCGCCGTTGTTATCAGCCTGCAAAGTCAGTTGCAAAAAAGCGATTATCGTAATTTTCTCATAGCACAATCACTTCAATAGAGTTTCGTTATGAGAGAACAAATAAAAATTCAGGCCAAGTCTGTTTTGATATCTTCCCCTTTACCTTCAGATTTATCTAGACAAATTAAATCTAAAGTAACACCCCTAATTGGCACAAAATATATCACCAAGCTCCACAACAATTTGTTTCAAATTGGAGCAAAGAAAATGGGTGTTAAAATTTTATTCAAACGTGACAACACTAGAAATCGAGTTTTATTGAAATTAGATTTAGATCGCTCCTGGAGTAATGAATACGCCAGGACAATAAACCTGTTACCTAGAATTCTCGGACAAGATTATCTGAGGAGGCTTTTCACTAAGCAGGAGGCATTATCTCTCAAGTATTTAATCACTATCCCAATCGGTACTAGCGATAAAACACTCATTCTGAAACACGCTCAAAATCTCTACCCTTTAATTGAGGGAAAAAGTAAATCCGTCTTAATCGACGAAATTCCGTTGAAGGCTACTTTCAAGCTAGCTAGCCCTTATGGCACTGAGGACAATAAAGACACATCGAAAATAACGGTTACGTTGCAACATCCTCGTAGGGATAAGACTTTCAGTATAGAAAGAGCCTATATTGCCTGGAACTATGCTTCAGTTTACAAAACTCCGAGTATTGGAAGCACATTACCTGAAGAACTTCTTGCTCAGAGCTTCTCAGATGGAATTGCTTTGGTATTATCGAAACACCCTGAGTTTAGGGAACCTTTAAAATCAGTGCTGAAGAAAAGGAAAAAACTGGATTGGCCAACACCACACAGGTACCAATGGGAGCGAGAGTTACGTTTAATTCGGCAACTAAGGAGA
>NZ_LWFE01001579.1:0-1746 GCF_001635675.1 Oleiphilus sp. HI0061
TTTATCTTTAAACGACGCGCGTTAGCAAATGAGTGCGAAAAACTATTAAGCCAAAGCAGAGCAAGCTAGCTGCTACATAATTATATCTGAAAACTATTACAGATCTACTTCAATTATTGATTAAATCCAGTAACTTGCATGAGAGAGACTTTGAATCTATATTAGGAACTTCTGCTCACGAATCAATCTATTTTGCAGTAAAATCACGACCCAACCATTACTGATTTCTTAAGGAAAACACTTTGTTTAGCAACCTTCGATTTGAAGTCAAAATTTGGCTACTTCTAGCTATTGCCATTATTAGCAGCTTATTCATTCAAGTTTTTGACCGGATTAATGAGCGAGATAACTTGCTCGAAAGTCGAAAAAGTGAAGTGAAGCATCTTGTTGAAAATGCGTCTTCGCTGCTTAGCTCATTCTACGAACGAAGAGATATATTGGGTGAAGCAGAAGCTAAAAAACAAGCCGTCAACGCTATCAGACACCTAAGGTACGACAATGGCAGCGGATATTTCTGGATCAATGATTATAGCGCGAAAATGGTGATGCACCCTATTAAGCCAGCACTGAACGGAAAAGACTTAAGCGAATTTACCGACCCTAAAGGCACGCAACTGTTTTCCGATTTTGTGAAAGTCGTACGCAGCTCTGAAAGCGGGTATGTCGATTATTATTGGGCTAAACCTGGAAAAGACGAACCTGTTGCAAAAACCTCATATGTTCAAGGCTTCAAACCTTGGAACTACATTATCGGCAGCGGTGTATATATTGACGATATCGATGAGCTATTCTGGAAAAAGTCACGATCGTCTATCTTCTTGCTTCTTGCCACGCTCATTGTCGTTGCTGTGATCGCTCGAATGATGACCCAAGACTTGGTCGAACCTTTAAAGCGAATCGTATCAGTCATGAAAGACGCTGCAAACGGAGACTTTCGACAAGAAATTGAGCAAACTGAGCGTCGCGATGAGCTAGGAGGTCTAAGCCGATCGTTCATCAGCATGCAAAGCGCCTTCCGTAGCTTAATCAATCACTGCAAACACGGCTCTGAAGAAATGTCGTCTTCTGCAACCGTCATAAATGACATTACATCAAGAACATCAGAAGGTGTTGACCAACAACACTCTGAGACCGAGCTTCTCGCCTCGGCAATTGAAGAGCTTGCCATGACAATTCAAGAGATTGCTAACAACGCTGCAGAAACCTCAGACCTGACTCACGAAGCAAATACTCAAATAAATCAAGGTAACGAGATGATGCGCAATACCATTGGTGCAATCAGCAGCGTCTCGGATGATATGACACAAGCCAGCCAAGTCATTAGCCAACTTGAAGCCGATGTTCAACAAATTGACACCATTCTTGGCGTCATCAGAAACATTTCTGAACAGACCAACCTATTAGCTTTGAACGCCGCGATCGAGGCTGCACGAGCTGGCGAAACAGGCCGCGGCTTCGCGGTAGTAGCAGATGAAGTTAGGTCTCTCGCACAACGAACTCATGAATCCACTGAAGAAATACAGGCGATGACTGAAGCTCTGCAATCTGCCGCTGCCAATGCAGTTAAAGTAATGGAGGCCGGAAAGATCCATACTCAATCTTGTGTGGATAATGCTTACAGCACCGGAGAGTGCCTAATGATAGCGGGTTCAAAAGTCGCTGAAGTCACCGATAGGAATAATATGATCGCTGCAACGGTGGAACAACAAGGCATCGTTGCGAATGAAGTCAGCAGCAATGTGGTCT
>NZ_LWFE01001580.1:0-702 GCF_001635675.1 Oleiphilus sp. HI0061
CACAGCTGTTTAAGAAGATTCTGCTGTCGCCACCAGGGCTACGCGAAACATCTTGCCTGACGCGGTCAGGTGGTAAGGAGGTGTCGTTAAGTTGCTCCATATCGTTGCATAAGTGGTTTAACACGGTAAAACGGAACAGTGCACGATTGGTACCGTCTTTCATGAATGCATGAGCGGATGCGCGCGTGGTCATGATACCGGCAGCGGCAGCGCTAGGGATGTTGTATTGTTCCGACTGAGTGCTGGCAATCAGATACTCTTTTAGGCTGTGTCCGCCATCTTCCAGAGCTTCATAATGCGCGTTGCTACTGATGCTCGGGTTTGGTAGCCCAAGTGAAGAATTTCCGACATAGAGCACGTCGCTATATAGAACTGACCGAAAGTCTGCGTCATCGCGTACTAAACCAATTACGGTTGCCATATAGTCATTGAAGGGCACAAAGCTGGACATGGCTTCATTTGTCCAGGGGGCTGCAAGGTTTTTTAGCGTAACGTCATAGAAAGCAGTGTGTTCCATTGCCGTATAGGCCGCATTGCTAGCTTCGCCCGCCAAAATATCCGCCGCCATAGAGTCGAGTACACTTGCAGTAGGGGGCACACCCGCTATTCTGTCATGTATACGTTTAGCTTGCTCTCGTTCCCCGGCCGTTAGAGTCGAGCTCACGAATAGTGTAGAGAGAAGTATAAGTGACAGAAATTTCA
>NZ_LWFE01001581.1:0-556 GCF_001635675.1 Oleiphilus sp. HI0061
GGTGCTAGATGCAGACGCCTTGAATATCTTGACTAACAAACAGAATTGGATCAACTCGGTTGATAAGGAAAATCAAGGTAAACGCATATACACTCCCCACCCTGGTGAAGCTGCGCGACTGCTCGGGCATGGTAGCGCTGGCCTAATCCAGCAGGATAGGCTTCATGCAATCACTGAGCTCTCCAATAAGCTTGGTGGACATATTCTATTAAAAGGCAGTGGAAGCTTACTTGCCAGCAAAGGCGAAACAATCAGCATTTGCCCTTATGGCAACCCAGGCATGGCAAGCGGGGGAATGGGAGACGTACTAAGTGGAATAATTGGCAGCTTGGTCGCTCAAGGCTTCGATGAGGGCTTTGCCTTGCGTTTAGCAACCACCCTACACGCTCGTGCAGCAGACATTGCTGCCAAACAATCTGGCGAACGTGGCTTATCTGCATGCGATTTGATACCAGTCGTCAGATCGCTACTCAACAAGCTAAATTACGAGCTATAGGTATGACGAGAAAATCTTATGCCTGAATCTTAGTTTTGTTTTTCTCGACCTTCCTGATTC
>NZ_LWFE01001582.1:0-1093 GCF_001635675.1 Oleiphilus sp. HI0061
TCAATGTTATTAGGGCGCTTGAAATGCCTGTAGAAGACGCTCCAGAGATTGAAGTGCCAGAAATAATAGAGATATAGAGGGTTATGACATGTTAAGTATTATCCAGCTCTCTGATGATGGTAAGAGTCAAGAGCTCGAAGCAATGTCGATTGATGATCTAATTTCCGGCGACTTACTCACGAGCCAAAAGCTGTGGATTGATCTTACGACCGAAGATCATGAAATAATTAAACGTTTGCTCACAGAGCTAAATATTGACCACCTTGCTATTGAAGATACCCTGCGAAAGAGCCACCCGTCAAAAATCGAGTTTTTTGACGAGCACTTATTTATTTTGTATCGCGGAATTCGTGCCATTGAAGATGATATATCTTTCCAACATCAGTCGATTGGACTCATTGTTAAAGACAACATTCTGGTTACTGTTCACCCGGTTAAATCGGTTGGGGTAGAGCAATCTAAAAAAGCCTTGCGTAAACTCAAACATATATCTCCTATGACGGTCGCTATTCAAATAATGAAAGCAGCATCGAGTGTTTACCTCGAGAAGTTGCTTAATTTTGATACTCAACTTAGTGAGATTGAGGAGCAACTCGAAAACAATGCAAATGACCAACAGTTGAAAGAGCTGACAAAGTTTAAGTCGCGGCTGGTAAAACTGACGCGGACATTTAATTATCATACGGACATAAGTGAAGGCTTACATAAAGAAAGTGATGAGTACGCATATTTCGACAAGGCAGCTTGCGAGCATGCAATTAACGACTTAGATGATCGTTTCCAGCGCCTTTTTACACTTGCTCAGATGCACTACGATATTTGCGGAGATTTGATCGATGGTTATTTATCGATATCAGCGCATCAGCTGAATGAAACGATGAGAGTTTTAACGGTCATCACCGCTGTGTTTGTGCCACTAAGTTTTTTGGCAGGGCTATATGGGATGAACTTTGACTATATACCTGAACTCAAGGTTGAGAACGGCTATTTTTACCTGCTCGCAATCATGTTGTCGCTGTCAACGGGCTTAGTTTATTGGTTTAAGAGAAAGCGCTGGCTGTAAAAGCCAATGTTCAATTGAAAAAGCTAGCAC
>NZ_LWFE01001583.1:0-845 GCF_001635675.1 Oleiphilus sp. HI0061
AAGTCTCAAGATCCGGACGGTCACTTTCTTCATTTCTTAGGTGTAAATCTGGCACCCAGATAGGGTCCTTCATGGGCTCGCCGCGCTCAATAGCTTCTTTAACCTTTCGGTTATAGCCTGCAATGTTACGAACGCCCAAAGAAGCCATCAACTTATAACGGCGCTCCATTTCGGCAACACACCAACGCAGAGCATTCGCAGCCTCTTTCATATCGGTTACCACTGGGGTTAATAGGTGCGGTATACCATCATAAATTGAAAGCTCCAACATCTTTGGATCAACCATGATAAAACGCACTTCATCAGGTTGTGCTTTAAACAGCATACTTAGAATCATACTGTTAACACCAACCGACTTACCTGAACCCGTCGTACCGGCTACCAGCAAGTGCGGCATTTTCGCCAAGTTTGTAACGACCGGGTCGCCTGCAATATCGTTTCCTAACGCCAGGGTAACCGGTGACTCTGCATCATCATAATCCTTAGATAGCAAAACTTCGCTAAAGCGGACAATCTCTCGGTGCTCATTTGGTATCTCGATACCAACTACTGACTTACCAGGGATAACTTCAACCACCCTGACAGCAAGTACTGCCAAAGAACGAGCCAGATCCTTCGCTAGATTAGAAATCTTACTAACTTTTACACCGGGGGCTGGCTGAATCTCAAAACGTGTAATCACCGGGCCGGGATTAACCTCTACAACTTCCGCTTTGACACCAAAGTCGCCCAGCTTCTCTTCAAGTAGCCTAGACATATGCTCGAGCATCTCTTTGGAGAAGCCGAGTTTTTTATTAGTTTCTGCAGGATCAAGTAAAGATATAGACGGTAAAGGACCCTCTGAA
>NZ_LWFE01001584.1:0-797 GCF_001635675.1 Oleiphilus sp. HI0061
AACTGGCCGCTTTTTATAGAGTCCTTAATTAAAAAAGGTAACCATGACCAACGAAATTATGTCTTTTGAAGACGGAGTTGAACAGGTTTCGCTTCGTGAATACACCGAGAAAGCTTATTTAGACTACTCAATGTACGTCATTCTTGATCGTGCATTGCCACATGTTGGGGACGGCTTGAAGCCTGTCCAGCGTAGAATCGTTTACGCTATGTCCGAATTGGGCTTGAAGGCGACAGCCAAGTACAAAAAGTCTGCTCGTACGGTGGGTGATGTCTTGGGTAAGTTTCACCCTCATGGAGACAGTGCTTGTTACGAGGCAATGGTCTTGATGGCGCAGCCCTTCAGTTATCGCTACCCCCTTATTGACGGACAAGGAAACTGGGGTTCTCCGGATGACCCGAAGTCTTTTGCTGCGATGCGATATACCGAGTCAAGGCTGGCTCCTTACGCAGATACACTTTTAGCTGAGTTAGGTCAGGGCACCGTAGAGTGGGCGCCAAACTTTGATGGCACCATGGATGAACCTAAAACTCTGCCAGCACGCTTACCTAATTTGCTATTAAACGGTACCACGGGTATTGCCGTGGGTATGGCAACTGATATTCCACCACATAACCTTAGGGAAGTGGCGAGTGCTTGTATTCGCTTACTTGATGACAGCAGTGTCAGCAATGAGCAGCTTGCTGAGAATGTTCTGGGGCCGGATTATCCTACTGGTGCCGAGATCGTGACGCCTCGTACTGAGTTATTGAATATCTACGAAACGGGCAGAGGCTCGATTCGTATGCGTGGAATTT
>NZ_LWFE01001585.1:0-1283 GCF_001635675.1 Oleiphilus sp. HI0061
CCTTCGGCAAAGACCCAAATCGAAGTATTATTGTGTTTAAGCGCTTCGGTTGTTTCAGCCATGGTATTGATAGATTCACGACTTTTGGAACGGTCGATCATGATATTGCCGGCGAGCCAATAAACCTGGCCAAATAAAGGCAGATACTTAAGGCTCTTTTTACCGACGCTTACACAGCGCTTAGGAATGACACCGCCGTGAACAAAGAGGTCGAGGTTGCTTTGGTGATTGGCGATAACAACGCTGGGGGGCATATTATCCAATAGTTCTTTATTCTCTATCGTCATTTTCACGCCCAATAACTTCAAAGCTCCCCAGCTGAATAGTCGCCCGCATATTCTTGTGTTATCAGGGTTGAAGGGCCTAAAAAGACAGATGCAACTGCCGAGCAAAGCAACGCTAAAGAAGTAAGTGAGAACGAGTATTGTACGAATAGTAAGTAGCATGCTTGAGTCAGTTATGTCCGTAGGCGGCGATTATTATCGAGAGGATGAGTGCGTAAAACGATTATAGAGCGTTTTGTGTCACAGCTATATTGTTATACAAGCCATAAATTGTAATAAAATTGCCTTGCTTGGCATAGGGCTGGCTATAATTGCTTACAACCTTGCCGTTGATCTCGTGATATAATCGGCCGTTTTTTAAGATTCGAAATTTGGGGATATAAAGTGATAAAGGTAGGTATTGTAGGCGCGACTGGCTATACCGGTTCGGAGTTATTAAGATTATTGGTGCTTCATCCGAAGGTTGAAATTACTGTTGTTACCTCGCGTACTGAGAAAGGCCGCCCTGTTGCAGATATGTTTCCTCATGTTCGTGGCTACATCGACTTGCCTTTTACCGATCCTAGCGTAGACGAACTAGCTGGCTGTGATCTTATCTTCTTTGCAACGCCACACGGTGTGGCTCAGTCAATGATGTCTGAATTTATAGATTCCGGCTTGCGTACCATTGATCTTTCAGGTGACTTTCGTTTGAAAGATGTAGATGTATGGGAAAGTTGGTATGACCAGAAGCATGCCTGCCCTGAATTAATTCCTCAGGCTGCATATGGCCTGCCTGAAATCTATCGTGAACAAATTAAAGATGCCAAATTAGTTGCTTGCCCTGGGTGTTTTCCTACGGTTATTCAGTTGGGCTTTTTACCTTTAGTTGAGCAAGGCTTAGTCCAGGCGGATCGTCTCATTGCAGATGCTAAAACAGGCACCAGTGGTGCTGGGCGTGCAGCTAAAGTTGGTATGCTGTTATCGGAATGCGCTGATAGCTTTAAAGCTTACGGTGTT
>NZ_LWFE01001586.1:0-848 GCF_001635675.1 Oleiphilus sp. HI0061
CTGAATATAAAAAGAATGATAAGAGCCTGCCAACACTTTCTGTATCTTCAGAAGCAATACTCAACAAAGCACAGGCATTTTCTTCTTCAGTGTCATTAGTAAGAGATCTGATCAACACCCCAGCCAGTGACTTAATGCCTGAAGATATGGGTACCGTAGCTGAGCAGCTCGCAGAGCAATACGGTGCTAAGCTCGAACAGTTTGTTGGCGACCAACTACTTGAGCACAACTACCCTACCATTCATGCCGTTGGCAGAGCCAGTGTACATGAACCAAGGCTCATTGATCTTACTTGGGGTGACGAAGATGCCCCAAAAATAACACTGGTTGGCAAAGGAGTTTGCTTTGACAGCGGAGGCCTGGACCTCAAGCCCAGTAATGCTATGCGCCTTATGAAAAAAGACATGGGCGGCGCGGCGCACGTACTTGGGCTAGCAAAATTAATTATGGACCAAGCTCTTCCAATCAGATTACGTGTACTAATACCCGCAGTAGAGAATGCCGTATCTTCGAATGCTTTTCGTCCAGGTGATGTAATCACCACACGACAAGGAATTACTGTCGAAATTGACAACACTGACGCTGAAGGCCGCTTAGTCTTATGTGACGCATTGACCGAAGCAGATAGCGAAAACCCGGACATGATATTCGACTTTGCAACACTAACCGGCGCCTGCCGAGTTGCATTAGGAACAGAGTTACCCGGTTTTTTTTGCAATGACGAACAACTTGCATCTTCGTTGCAGGAGTGTGGAAAGAGCAGCCAAGACCTTGTGTGGCAACTCCCCCTACACAGCCCTTACCAGGACATGCTAAAAAGCGATATTGCTGACACCCTTAATAGCGCA
>NZ_LWFE01001587.1:0-1419 GCF_001635675.1 Oleiphilus sp. HI0061
GTCATCTTTGCAGATGTTTTTGAGGAAAAGTATGACGTATTTGGTGAAGAAAGCTTCTTTCCAGATAGCTCTTCAACCTTTATATATGAGCAATTCGCTGACCAATTAGCGGGTAGTTCTGCAATTGATTCAACGATGATTGCTTCGGTATTTGATGCGGTTAATCAGCAAATTATTGACACTTATAATGACAATGAAGACGATGATTCAATTTCTAACCAAATAAGCGGTGCAGAAAGAACGGCAGCTTTAACCGATGTGGCGGATATTCTTGGCTTGGTTAATGCTGCGATCCCCTCAAGTCCGAGTGACCCAGATGCGGTCGATGCTGATAGTATTCGCGCTAGAATGATCGGTGTTGAAATGGTCGTGACTCAGATGATCAATGATGAGGATTCGGCTCTAATCGACGATGCTATTGATGAAGCGCTGGATGTTGGTGGTCCGCTATATGATGCAATTGGCGACGGGACAGACGTAGATTTTAGCACCTTAGTGGGTGTCGACTTCTCTGCTGGTACAATTGACNATGATGGTGTCAGTGTCACGGGCGGCGTGACGTTTGGCGACTTAGCAGGCAAGGAATTGTTTGTTGAATACAGTGATGACGAAGATAATGTTGAAGGTGCTGCGCTCATTTTGTTTGAAGAAGATGAGAACTTAACCGGTACTGGTGAGTTGAAGCTGTGTATTCGCTATTCTGAAGACGGCGCCTTTGACGGCCAGTTTTCGGATGAAGGTAATGACGGTAGTTTAGAAACGGATGGTGCATTATTCGATGCGGGAGAATGGACCGCTATTGATGATCGTCGTCTTATCCTTAATGTATTAGGTGGTTTTGACTTTACATTGATTAGTCGTGGTCAAGATAGTAGCCGAAACATTTTTAGCCTGTCCTATACCGGAGAGTCACGTACATGGGATACGGACCAGTCGTTAGAGGATATAGCGGTTGATGGTGATTCTGCTCAGATGAATTCTCACGAAGACTGTCAAGCTCGATTAAATAACTTATCGAATGATTTGTCTTAGTCCTGAATAGGCTCTAAGAGACTTAGTTCGGTTTAAGTATTTGAGCTGAACTGAAGGGAAAAGAAAAGCCCGGCCCTAATGATGGGGCCGGACTTTTTTATGCAATTAAAATATCCAATACTTTCTATTTAGCGGCTCGCTTATCTTTAAACTCTTCAATAAGCGAAATTAAAGCTGGAATAACAAACAAGATAAGAATCGTCGCATATGCCAGGCCAAATGAAATACTGACAGCCATAGGGATCAGGAACTGAGCTTGAAGTGAGGTTTCAAACAGAAGCGGTAATAAGCCAGCAACAGTCGTCAAAGAGGTCAGCATAACCGCTCTGAGTCGCAGGCATGAAGCATCGACAATAGCCTGTTTGGCGGGCTGGCCTTGTTCTCGTA
>NZ_LWFE01001588.1:0-1734 GCF_001635675.1 Oleiphilus sp. HI0061
TTGCTTTTCCGGATGCGTCTGTACTGTGACACACGGTGCATTGATTAAGGGTTGTGTCTATGTGAGCGCCGGCTGCCATTTTTTCTGTTTTATAAATTGGGGTCGTGCGTGCGTTTAGTAGACGAGCCACTTTTTGGCCAACTTGGTTACCCGTCGCAATAGCGCCGTCGATAAATCCGCGCCAGCCTAAGTCAATATCGCCACCGGCAAAATATATTCGCCCTTGGGGTTCGCGTAATGCAGTAATCGAATTCGTCAATTGACCTTTTTTCAGAACGCACCAAGTACCCTTTGAGTAAGGGTCCAGGTGCCAGTCATAGTGTAGGGTATCCACCACATCAACATCCGGTAGAAAGCGGCGCAATAATTTTTGGACTTGCGCGTGGTTGTTGGGGTCAATTTGTGACGGATCAGTGGAAAAAGCCACGAGATTAGTGCCTTCGTTAGGGCTGGCCATGGTCATAATGGTGCTTATAGGGTCTTGCTCCGAGGCCAACATTAAGATGGGCTTTATATTCTGTCGGATGCGAATGTAGAACTTCATTCCAGAGCCGGCATGACCTTCCTCGGACGCTCTCACCTTTTGTGATAGTAGCGCAGGCGAAAATTGAATCTTGGATAGTACGTTCATGGGGACTGCGCTAATCGTGGACCGGCAGGTAAATGTTTTGCCTGTGCTGGTGATTATTTTTACGTGATCCCCAAGATCATGAACTTCCTTCACTGGCGTACCCAATTCCACGTCAGGGCGACCATCATCCAGCATGGCATTGATTAAACTTTGCGTACCATGTTTAAAGCTATAGCGAGAGACGCTATCACTGTAACGAGTGATATCACTGCCAACGAGAGACCACCATCGTTGCATTTCTACGTAGCTAGCTTGATCAAAGTCTCCATGAACGGAAGCGCCCAAGAGTCCTTCGATGATGGGTGAGAAAGAAGGAGAGAGGTCCATCTGATTAAGGCGATCGCGAACCGATAGAGTGTCGGCGCCTTGCCAATTATCTGTACTAAAAGGATCATAGGGCAATGGAAAGGAGTGAGCGGCACCATCATGAAATTGGTGCATTTGCTCATTGGCAATGGCAAAGCCTTGATAGGTGACCATAGGTGGCGATGGTTCACCTTCTGGTGCCCCATTCCCACAGGCAGCCATCCTAATCAGTGGTGCGATGCCGCTCATGCCAGCATCCCGCGCCTCATCACCATCCCACCACAGTAAGTCGGGAATCGTGCTTGGAGTAGAATCCACTAATTGCAAGTCGTAGCGATTAATTTCAGCGAAAACATTAGGTTGCGTGGAGTGCACCCAGGCGCCACCGAGCTCAAACAACTTACCATCACGCTTTACGGTAAAGGTACGCCCACCAAGGCGATTACGAGCTTCTAATATTAGTACTGATAGCCCAGCTTGCCTGAGCTCACGGGCAGCGGTAACCCCGGCAAAGCCACCACCAATAACAATGACATCATAGTCATACTTGTCGATTTCTCTATCCGTGGAATCTTTGCTAGCTGTAGCATTGACGCTATTCCCCCCGGCAGTTAGGGCGACTGCGCCGAGAGCCCCCAACCCATTTTTTAGGATGCTGCGTCGGTTCAGGCCTTGCCTAGTTGTCTTATAACGTTTCTTACCCACAGTGAACACCTCTTTTAAATACTGGATAATATTTTTAACATGAATTATTAATATTGATCAATATTTAATATACTATCGGGATAGTTTAGGTT
>NZ_LWFE01001589.1:0-947 GCF_001635675.1 Oleiphilus sp. HI0061
CAGCATCAAAAGCTCAAGCGCTTGGCTTTCAACAACGTCATCAATTTGCAGTACGTGAGGCAACAGAGATTTTTGGCCGCGTATGGAAATGGGTAATTATTGGCGTCGGTCCCGGCGCTGCTTTACATGGCTTCGTACCAGATGGCTGGATCGAAGCACACTTGGGTGATGGGCAATGGTGGTCAGTCCCTGCAGCTGTAGTACTCGGTATTCCACTTTATTCTAATGCCACGGGCGTCATTCCGATTATGGAAAGCTTAATAACCAACGGGCTACCTGTAGGTACTACGCTCGCCTTTTGCATGAGTACTGTTGCTGCTAGTTTTCCAGAATTCATCCTACTCAAGCAAGTCATGCAGTGGAAATTACTTGGCACCCTATTCGTTATGCTCCTCATATCATTCACGCTCATAGGCTGGCTATTCAACGGCCTTAGCCCTTTTATATAAAGGAAAAGCTAATGAAAGCTTTTAAAGTACTCGGTACAGGCTGTGCTAAATGCACAAAAACAGCAGCCCTAATCCAGGCTATTGCGACAGAACTAGACCAGCAAATTCAAGTTAGTAAAGAAACCAGCCCTCAAGAAATTATGAACTATCAGGTAATGAGCACACCTGCCGTTGTTCTTAATGAGGAACTTGTTCACAGCGGGTCGATTCCAACTCGAAACCAAGTAACTGAGTGGCTAACAAGCTAACAGAGAAATTTGATCAAATAATTCTTATCTAAGGGATAAATCACTATGACCATCAAAGTAGGCATTAACGGCTTTGGCCGTATGGGTAGACTCTCACTCAGAGCTGCATTCGATTGGAAGGAGATCGAATTTGTTCAGATTAATGACCCGGCTGGCGACGCTGCTACACTCTCGCATCTGTTAAATTTTGACTCCGTACACGGTATTTGGGCTCATCAAGCAAGTAGTGAAGGTTCAAGCATACTTATCG
>NZ_LWFE01001590.1:0-397 GCF_001635675.1 Oleiphilus sp. HI0061
AACCTGCCTGACGACCATCCGGGTGGTCTTTTAGTAATGCCGCGTACACTAAAGGGAAGTTTTCAATTGTCGATAAAATAGGTTTAGGGGACGTATGCCCAAGCCCGCAGCGACTGGTTTGAATAATGGTATTGCCGAGGCTTTGCAAAGACTCCAGGTCCTTGCTCTCGCCCTGGCCGAGCATGATTTTCTCAAGCCCTTTCTTTAAAAACACATTACCGACTCTGCATGGCGTGCAGTAGCCACAGCTTTCTTCAATAAAGAAGTGCATAAAGTAATTGACGATATCGAGAATATTACGTTGCGCCGAGAAAATCATGATAGCCCCTGCTGTAGGTAAATCCTCAAAACATAAGCGCCGGTTAAAGTCGATACGCGCAATCATTTCGCCACTGGC
>NZ_LWFE01001591.1:0-1472 GCF_001635675.1 Oleiphilus sp. HI0061
AAAGATCTGGCAATTTCTTATGATGACCCAGACTTATTCATTAACACATCTAAGGTCATTGTTGCCGATGTCGATACATCAAATGGAATAATCCATGCGATTGATAAAGTCCTATTGCCACCATCAGCTGATGCTTTATCAGATGACAGTATTACCATTGGTGAGCTGGTGACTAATTTGGCAGGGGCTGAGGTGGATGCAGAGTTCACAACCTTGCTCGCCGCGCTTCAGCAAGAAGGCTTAGATGCTGCGTTGGTGGGGGATGGGCCGTTCACCGTGTTTGCACCGACTGATGCAGCGTTCGCAGCAGTGGGTACACCTAGTGAAGTGCTTGCTTTAGGTGGCTTGGCAGATATCTTGAGCCAACACGTAATCAGCGGCACAGAAATTGACTCCATAGCTGCCTATGCAGCAAATGGCACGGCTGTACCGACATTGCGTGCAGATACAGATCTTACAGTAGATATCGATATGGGTATGCTGATGGTTGGAAATGCCACGGTGTTGATTACAGATGTTGAAACCTCAAATGGTGTTATTCATGTAGTCGATGCGGTAATCACAGCCCCTTAGTAGAAGTGGTTATCTAAATCGATCTACCTTTGTCCCGCTTTGCGGGACTTTTTTTTCGAATTAGAGCGAGTCTAGGAGAGCGTTATTTTATGGCTACCAATACAAGTAAAAATGTAGATACAGAGCATCGCAGCAAACAAAGCACTACCCTAAGATTACCTTGCAGGGGCTGCCTAAAAACATGCTCAAACTATACAGTGTGTGATGGACGCCCGTGGAGAACAATGATAGCCATTGACTCATGAGTTAGAAATCGACACGGCTCGTGTAGAAAAGGCTGAGTAAAACAATTGTTACCTTAGTAGCTTGGTTCGGTTTAGGTTTCTGAGTAAGCCAAGAGCTGGCCTACTACCACTCAATATCCATATTGTTCCAATCTTTAAAACTTAACTTTCCATCTGCTTTTGACTCAACTAAGAGTTGATGCAGCCGATCTGCGACAAAGTCGGTCTTGAATAGTTTTTCTTCTGGAACGCCCGCTTGGTATGGCTTTGAAAGTTCGGTGTCTGTGGTTCCAGGGTGGAATGAAATGACTTTTGCTTTTGGAAAGCGACGACTGTATTCAATAGAAGCATTCTTGAGAAGCATGTTTAGTGCTGCTTTAGAGGCTCGATAGCTATACCAGCCGCCGAGCCGATTATCTTTAATGCTACCCACTCTTGCTGATAATACAGCAATCGTGGTCGCTGAATTTTTATTCAGTAACCCGGTCAGCTCTTTTAACCAGACAATCGGCATGAACGTGTTGGTCTCAAAAACGCTATGCAGACTTTCATAGTTGATATCTTCGATACGTTTCTCAGGCTTTATGTTGAGTTCTTTACTATGTAGTAAACCGCTGGCGATCACGATATATCGAATAGGTATATGACTGTCCGCTATTTGTTTGCAGCAAGCCT
>NZ_LWFE01001592.1:0-801 GCF_001635675.1 Oleiphilus sp. HI0061
AACAGAGTCACCGATCTTTAATTCGACTTCACCGCTCTCGTTAACAAATTGAGATAGAGGTATAACACCTTCTGACTTTAGGCCAGCGTTTACTGTAACCCAGTCGCTATCAATATCTACTACAACACCCGCAATAATTGCTCCCGGGGTCATATCGATTTCATTTAGACTCTCTTCAAATAACTCTGCAAAGCTCTCGCTCATTACAATTCCTGTGTGATTAAATTCTCCGTACCACCAGCATGTACGGTTTATTTATTGAAATGGGTTTTGCATTGCTGGCCAACGTTAACCAAAACCCAAAAGTTTAGAAGTCGTATTTATTAAGATTTCCGCTCAATAAAATTAACAACTTCCTTTAAAACTTCTTCGATAGAAAGCCCTGTAGTATCAACATGATACGCATCTTCAGCGGCTTTGAGCGGAGCATTTTTTCGCCCCATGTCTCGGGCGTCTCGCTCTTCTATCTCCTTTAAAAGGGGCGCGATTTTAACATCTTCCCCCTCCGCCTTCAACTGCTTAAAGCGTCTATCCGCCCTAGCTTCTGCGCTCGCTGTCATAAATACCTTATATTCTGCCTCTGGAAACACCACTGTCCCCATATCTCGACCATCAGCAACCAAGCCAGGCTCGACTGCAAAGTTTCTTTGCCTTTGCAATAATGCTGCGCGAACAGATGCCAAAGGCGCTATCTTTGACGCATCATTACCCACAGTTTCTGTACGAATATCATTCGTCACATCCTGACCACCAAGTAATACTCTGACAGGCTCACCGTACTCAGATGGAACGAATTCAACA
>NZ_LWFE01001593.1:0-669 GCF_001635675.1 Oleiphilus sp. HI0061
ACGTTTCGACTTGTCAGATATTCCTGCGGGCCCTCGTGGTATGCCTCAGATCGAAGTGACTTTTGACATCGAGGCAAAGATGTATGCTGAGCAAGCAGCAGCGGGCGCAGGCCCAGAAGCAGCAGCGCAAGGCGGTGCAGCAGAAGAGCCAGCTGGCGCAGCGGACGACAATGTGGTTGACGCTGAGTTTGAAGAAGTTAAAGACGACAAGAAGTAAGTTGTCGATAGGAGGGCGTAGCCCCTCCTGTTCTGAGACTTAAATAGCGTAATTTTTGAATCTTCTGGTTTGAAAGCTTACGTTTGAACGCGGAAGCATCGCCTTCCGCGTTTGCATATCTTCAGGTTTATTTTGCTAGGTCAGTTTGTATTAATGCGCAATAGAGCTATTGAGAGCTGCGCTAGCAAAATGATTCATCCTTCGGCAGAGGTCGGGGAAGAGTTTTATTTACGGTTTTATTGAATACGGTTGTTGCATATGTCGAAACGAGATTATTACGAAGTTCTGGGTATTGAACGCTCAGCTGATGCGAAGGAAGTTAAGAAGGCCTACAGACGCTTGGCGATGAAGTACCACCCGGACCGCAACCCGGATGATGCTCAAGCAGAAGAAAAGTTTAAAGAAGCAACTGAGGCTTATGAGATCCTTTCTGATGAGCAGAAGCGTGGCGC
>NZ_LWFE01001594.1:0-940 GCF_001635675.1 Oleiphilus sp. HI0061
CTTGAAGATGATGACGAATACATAGATGAAGACTTATTTGCTGAAGAAGAGCCTGCCGTCTCTGGCGAGGAAAATGAGGATGTAATCGCTGAAGTTGATGTTTACATTGCCTATGGCAGACTGGATCAGGCTGCAGCAGTTCTTGAAAGTGCAATTTCAGAAGAACCTGTTAGAACAGACTTGCGCTTGAAGTTGCTGGAAGTATATAAGCAAAGTGGTGATACTGAAGCATTTAACCGCCAGTATAGCGAATTAGAAGCAATTCAGGATTCTGAAGCCTTAGATCAAGCGAGCGCTATCCGCGGAGATATGCTGGATGAGCAGTTGGTGTCGCTAGAAGATAAAGAACATGAGCTTGAGCTAGATCGCGAGATGGAAGAGGTTGAGGCCTCAAAACGCGAGGTTGAAGCGTCTATTGAGGCTGAAGCTGAAGCGCTTGAGGAAGAACCACAATCTTTTGACTTTGACAGTGTTGAACTAGATGAAGAGCATGATCTAGGTATTGATGAATCACTCGATGCAGAATTAACTGCTGACTTGGATGACTCGCTTCTAGAGCCTAGTGATGTGCTAGACGAAACTGTAGATGAGATTACTGATGAGTTGTCAGACTCTGGTGAGTTTGATGATGCGATTCTTGACGTGGATCTTGATGACATAGATTTAAGCGGCGAGCTTGAGCAAGAAACCGAGATTCAGCTGCCTTCAGATTTAAGTGATTCAGCCATCGTTGAATCATTAGCTCAGGGCGGAGAAGGAGATTTAGAGTCTGACGCAACATTAGGTGCCGAAAAGCCGGTTATCAGCGATGATATTCTTGAGCAAGCTTCAGATAAGATGAATGCAGATCAGTCGTTTGATGAAGACCTTGGTGATGCAAGCGAGTTTGACTTCCTTGAAGGTACTGATGAAGCGTCTACCAAGCTTGACTTGGCACGAG
>NZ_LWFE01001595.1:0-677 GCF_001635675.1 Oleiphilus sp. HI0061
TTCGCGTTTAGCTAGAAAGTAGGCTTTAGAGGTATAAACTGCGTCGGAGTAGACCTTGTCTGAAATAATGCTCAGCAGTTCAGGGTCACCATCGATAGTGCGCGTTTCCAATAGGTTGGTCGCAATGGTGACATCGCTTTTAGCGGCTTCAATGCATTCATCAATCGTTCTAACGCTATGGCCGATGTCTAGTTTCAGGTCCCATAATAGTGTGATAAAGTCAGACAGTTTGGTGCCCAGCTGATCATCAATTTCATTCCTTACCAGGATAAGTAAGTCAATGTCTGAATGTGGTTGCAGCTCGCCTCGGCCATAACCGCCAACAGCAATAAGGCTAACATGTTGGTCGAACCCGAAGCGTGCCCATAAACCTTTAAGAATATAATCCATGAGTTTGGATTTAACTTCGATAAGCTGACGGATATCTTCGTTTGCCAGATACAGCTGATCAAGGACTTGCTTACTATCTTCCAGGATTGTCCGAACATTCAGGGCTGGTTGTGAGCAAGTACTTAAGTCAGAGACTAATGTTTGCATGTCCAGGCTAGATGCGTGGGTGAACTTTTCGAAGAGCGAGCTGTGTTGCGTCATAGTTTTATCGGCTTGTGCTTAACTTAGCAGACCTTCCTCTTCCTTACGTAAGGTCAGTATTTCACAACCGTCTGAGGTAACTAGCA
>NZ_LWFE01001596.1:0-1334 GCF_001635675.1 Oleiphilus sp. HI0061
GGGGATAAATTTTGTCAGCAAACTCCATCACTGAAGTTATGGTTAAAGGCTGATCCATCATGGTTGAGATCATTTGCTACATCCTCTTGTTATAAATATTGTTCTTATTTATTAATCTATTGGCGAGTTACACAAAATATTGTTCATCATCTTCATGCACTTCAAACGCAAAGGATATCTGCTCCATCGTAAAACCTCGTCCAGCTAGAAAGCGCATTTGTCGAGACTTCTCTTTGTAGTAAAGCGCCCGATCTTTATCATTGAGCGGCTCTCTAAATTTTCGTAATCGTAAAGACTGAGCCAAGGCAAACCAGTCACCCTCAAACGCTTCAAAGCCCTCATTCACCATTGAAGACTTCACACCCTTTTGCTGTAACTTGAAACGTATTTTCTGTGGCCCATGCCCCTTCTCATAGCTGCTACGAATAATCATTCTCACATATCGTTCGTCACTCAAGTAGCCAGCGTCTAGCATCGACTGAACTGCCTGTTCCACCAGAGCCTCTTCATATCCCTTACCTTGCAGCTTTTCGCGCAGCTCATGTTCACTATGCTCGCGACGAGATAGAAGATCTACGGCTTTATTTTTAACACTTTGGAGATCTGCTTCTCTCTTCATTTATCACGTTTTTCCATAAAGCCCTGCGACTCTTTTCAATATTGGCCCTATACGGCTCTCGTCACGTAATGAATCCCGCTAAATACCAGAGAATAGTGGAGATTTTTACGCGAGGCTGCGCTAGAATGCCCGAGCCTATTGCTCTCTTGAAGCTAACAAAAGCCTCAGGGTGCAACATTTGGAACGAGTTTAAATATATCCAAGCTCGTTCAGTTAATTAAGACTATAACGTGAAAAACAGCAGATTCCTATGTCAACAATGTCAGTAGGAATTCGACTTTTCGCACTCTCAAAGTCTTAAGACAAAACGGTTTCCTTTTTCGAAAGGACTAACACTTTACAAGAGCATTATTAAAAACAGAGATAAGCGAGATACCAGCATGGCTACTTTTCTTTCCAAGCTATTCAAACCAAAATGGCAAAGCAAGCATACAGCAACCAGACTTGAAGCAATCAAAGAGCTCAACCCTGGCCAGAATGAAGATCATCAAATATTACTTCAGCTTGCACAAAACGATGAACAAGTAGCCGTCAGAAAAAGCGCCACATCACGCTTAACTGACCCTCAAGCACTGATCACGCTTCACGCGCAGTCTAAAGACGAACTAAAGCCTCTAATTGAAGAAAAGTTATACGAGCTGGCTAACGCTCAGTCATTAAGTATTTTCGACCTAATTACTGACAATAAAATACTTACTCAAATGATCATTAAGTC
>NZ_LWFE01001597.1:0-1223 GCF_001635675.1 Oleiphilus sp. HI0061
ACCTGGCACTCAGTAAGCGCTAGTGAACAAAGAACCCTGCTAGCTCAAGTCGATTACCTTACTGCTCAGCAAAATTTAATCCTTAATGTCGCAACAGCCTATTTCAAAGTACTAAGAGAGCAAGAAAACCTGCGCTCTGACCACTCTCAGGAAGCAGCTGTAAAGCGCCAATATGAACAAGCCAAAGAGCAGTTTGATGTTGGCTTAATCGCGATTACCGATGTTCACGAAGCTAAAGCATCCTATGATGCATCGCAAACTGCACGAATTAGATCTGAGGGCAACCTGACCATCGCCCTGGAAAACCTTTCGCGAATTACGGGTGAGTATACAAACGAGCTACATGGCCTTAATCCTGACTTCCCTATTGCCATGGATACAAGCATTTCTGCAGAAAAATGGCTTGAGTCCGCACAAAACCACAATCTAGGTATCAAGATTGCTCACTACGCTTATAAGGCAAGCGAAGCACTTCTAAAGTCAAAGAAAGCAGCTCATTTACCTACCGTCAGTCTGGATGCCAATTATAGCAATTCTGCCTTCACCAATTACTATGCAGCTGGCAACGATGATAGTGAGAGTAGCGAACTAGCCATTACACTTAACATGCCACTGTATTCTGGTGGCGCAACACAGGCGGGTGTTCGCCAAGCTCGCCATCAGGTCGCCGAGGCAAAACACAATCTGACCTTAGCGCAACGTCAGGCGAAAATAGAAACACGTACCGAGTTTATTAGTCTGAAAACCAACATTCAGACAGTTGAGTCACTTCAACAAAATATCGTTTCTCGTGAAAGTGCTTTAGAAGCAACGCGTGAAGGTTACAAGGTAGGTACTCGAAATATTGTTGAAGTACTTGATGCCGAGCGTAACTATTTCACTGCACTTCGTGACTACGCGAATGCTCGCTTCGATTTTGTAGAAAGTAGCCTACGCATAAAACGCGCAGCGGGAACCTTAAGTGTTAAAGACATTGAAGCTCTGAACGCCTGGCTATCGCCCGGCCAGTAAGCTCTAGCTTTCTTCAAGCAAGGGCTGCAGGTGGTCAACAACACGTTTCACCGCTCCCTTGCTAGCCTCAACTTTCTGCAATGCATTTTGCCCCATTTCCTGAGCCCGTTCCGGGTTTGAAAATAGCATTCCGAGCGACTCGAGCAACGCGAGTTCATCTGCCACAATTTCCATACCCTTGGCTTCGACCAGTTGATGACAAATAGCTTCAA
>NZ_LWFE01001598.1:0-531 GCF_001635675.1 Oleiphilus sp. HI0061
CTTTGCATTGTGTAAAACAATGCCTTAACAAAGTTCAAGTCACCCCCACACTTCACCTCACACTGACTGACCTAGAACTCAAGAAAGTAAAGCATCAAAACTTCTCAAAGCAAGAATTTGAACACGCTTACACTTATGTTTCGAAAAAGCTTTCGTCGATCCAAAGTAAGCCTCAGACGCACTTTTAGTCTTATCGTATTAAGCCTCACACATTCCGCTTGGCTCTGATACACTAGCTCTTTCAGCCCCTAGCAGCTTCTGCAACAATAAGTACTTGACGCGAAATGACTAACTCCGCCAATTTCAGGCACAAGCGCCCTCTCCTTCTTCGCCCAACTAGCTTGAAGATACTAAGTGTTTTGGCCTTACTGCTCTTTGCCTGGTGCATATATCTCGATGCTCAGGTCAGATATAAGTTTGAAGGCAAGCGGTGGGCGCTTCCAGCTCAAGTATTTGCCCGCACCCTCGAAATTTATAACGATAAGGCGCTAAACGCCAACAATCTGCTTGATGAACTCAATATGCTAGGTT
>NZ_LWFE01001599.1:0-8986 GCF_001635675.1 Oleiphilus sp. HI0061
TTGACCTTGAATATTGTGGTGCTGTTTAGCTTGATTCTGGTTGTCGGGATGTTGGTAGATGGAGCCATTGTTGTTGCCGAGTTAGCCTCACGAAATCAAAGTAAAGGGATGTCGGCAGCGAAAGCTTACGCAAGTGCATCAAAGCGGATGTCATGGCCGATCATCGCATCGACCGCGACAACGCTGGCTGTTTTTCTTCCCTTGATTGCTTGGCCGGGTGTTGTCGGCGAATTCATGAAGTTCTTACCCATTACGGTGATGATTTGTTTGATGGCATCGCTTGTTATGGCTCTGGTATTTTTGCCCGTTTTAGGCTCATGGTTAGGAGGGCAAACTAAGGCTAAAGGGAAGTTAGTAGACGAGTATGAACGTGATGGAGGTCATCCGCATACAATAAGCTCATTGAATGAAGAAGCCGGTGTGATGAAACGGGCCTATGTTTCAAGCTTGAGTGCCTTGCTGAAGAGACCGGGCTTAACATTTATCGGTGCACTGGGCGTCATAGTCTTCAGTTATGTCGCCTATGGGGCTTTCGGAAAGGGTGTAGAGTTCTTTCCAGATGTCGAACCGGATAGCGCGCAGGTTCTTATTCACGCTAGAGGTGACTTATCGATACATGAAAAAGATGCCTTGTTAAAACAGGTTGAACGTCGGTTTTTAAGTCTGATTGAAGGCAAAAACGAGCTTGAATCAATTTATGCCCGTTCTTTCAATCAAGCTCAGAATGCAATGGCCGAGGATGTGATCGGTTCAATTCAGTTTCAATTTGTTGATTGGGATAAGCGGCGTGTAGCGTCAGAAATTCTCACAGAAATGGAGGCGATGACCGCTGATATTTCAGGTGTAAAGTTGGAGTTTCGCAAAGCAGAGAATGGCCCTTCTGGCGGTAAACCGATCAAGTTGCAGGTTAGTGCAATCTACCCTGAGCACACTGAGCAAGCGGTTGAGCTTATCCTCTCAAAGATGGAAGCCCTCGAAGGTTTTAAAGATATTGAGGATGATCGAGCGCTACCGGGTATCGAATGGCGACTAGATGTAGATAGAGAGGCCGCAGCACGTTTTGGTGCCGATATCGCTTTGATCGGTAGCGCCATTCAAATGATTACGAACGGCTATCGCGTTGCCGACTTTAGACCGGACGATACGATAGAGGAAGTCGATATTAGTATTCGCTTCCCTGAACAGTTCAGAAACCTCAATCAGTTTGATAATTTCAGAATCCAAACCTCAAAAGGCATGGTGCCCATTAGTAACTTTGTGTCGCTGAATCCTGCGCCGAAGAATGGCACGATAAAACGGGTTGACGGTAAACGGGCTATTACGATTCAGTCAGATGTTCTTGAAGGACTGCTACCTAGCGAGCGCCTACAAGCTCTGCAAGCTGAGTTCGATCTGTCAGAATTTAAGCCAGATGTACGCATCGCCGTAAAAGGGGAAGAACAGGATCAGAAGGAAACAGCAGAATTCCTCGGTACGGCTTTTATGACGGCAATCTTTCTAATGCTTTTGATTCTCGTCATACAGTTCAACAGCTTTTATCAGAGTATTTTAGTATTGAGTGCGATTGTCTTTTCAACCGCGGGGGTTTTACTGGGCCTGCTGATCACAGCTCAGCCTTTCGGTATCGTGATGGTCGGCTTGGGTATCATTGCCTTGGCAGGTATCGTTGTGAACAATAATATTGTATTGATTGATACCTATAACTCGTATATCAACAATGGAGTTAGCCCTTATCAGGCGGCTTTGATGACGGGTGAGATTCGTATGCGACCCGTGTTATTGACTGCAGGAACCACTGTTCTTGGTTTGATACCGATGGTCTTATCGATGAATATCGACTTTATCAATCGCGACGTAGCTTTTGGTGCACCTTCTACACAGTGGTGGACTCAGTTATCTAGTGCCATTGCTGGTGGATTGGCGTTTGCCACAGTCCTCACCTTGTTTCTAACACCGGCTTTACTGGTACTTGGTGCTAATACTCGCCAATGGATATCAAGCAAACAAAACGGTTCCTAATTGGTGTTTCTATTCAAGTGTCACCGAGCTAATGCTGGTTTTAACCTTTTCGCCTGTTTTTAAGTGATAAACAACTTTGGCAGGATAGTAGGGGCTGCGTTTTTGCGCCGGAATCGTTTCGTTAATTGACCATTCTTCAATCTTAATTACTTTTCCATTTGCGTCAATTAGCTGCGTGCGCAACTGTAGAGCGCCAATGTTCAGTGGACTATGGTTTTCTATTGTCACCAATAAAGGCCCTTTAGGGTCTTGAACATGCTTGGCCTTTAAGTATTTTTCCGGTGTTTGCTTAATTTCGATTAGGGCCAGTTTTAGTTTTGCCTGTTGACCTATATCGCCTTGCGCCTGGGCTGCTTGTGCATAGTACTTAAGTGCTTGTTCCTGATTCTGAGACTCGCTGTATAGCTCTCCTAATTGTAGGGCAGCAATACTTGTTGGTAGTAAACGCATGCTATAGCGATAATCATCAATGGCATAGCTAGATTGGCCTAGAGCGGCATAGCTTTGAGCACGCTTTAAGTAATAAGAAAATTGATTTGGGTTGAGCTCTGTGGCGCGCATATGGGCCGCAAGTGCAGAATCTTTATTTCCCTTAGCGGCCAATGCATCGCCTTTTATGGCGCTAAATAGTGCTTCTTTAGGTTCTATATTACTTGCTTTAGAAATAAGGCTAAGCGCCAGGTCGTAATCTTTTTGTGCCAGGGCGGCATTCGCCTGGTCTGCCAGGTCGTAAGCTTCTTGTTTACTCTTGAGGTAGGCGATGGCTTGTTGATACGCCTCTTTACCCGAGAAGGCGTCTTTGACAGGGTTTGAGGCAGCGTATTTGATATTTGCTTCTACCCGTTCTTGAGAGGGCGGGTGTGAAGCAAATAAACCGTCAAGCCATGAACTTTTTTGCTGCTTTGATAGTGAGACAAAAACCTTTTGAAGTTCAACAGCGCCCTGCAGGTTGTAGCCAGCCTTAGCCATATATTTCATGCCGTAGTGGTCTGATTCCAGCTCGTGGTCGCGTCCATATTTGGCAGTGGTTAACCTTGCCCCTAAGTTCGCACCGCCAATAATTAAGTCTCGATAGTCATTATTCGCCAAGCCTAAACCCAGGCCCGCCATGCCGACTTGAACCAGTAAATTATCACGCTGACGCTGGGCGCCGTGTCTGGCAGCAGCGTGAACAATTTCATGACTAAGCACTGCAGCTAGTTGAGCTTCACTTTCCAGCTTTAAGAGCAGGCCACGATTAATAGCAATCTTGCCTGATGGCAGGGCCCAAGCATTAGGGACTGAGTTATTGAGAACGACAAACTCATAGGGAAGTTTTGGGACATCACTAAGGGCGGCGAGCCTCATACCAACCGTGCTGACATATTCACTAAGCTTCGGATCAAGGTTGTAGGCGCCACCTTGTGATTGCTGTGCTGGTTGGTATTGTTGCTGGCCTATTTTAACGTCTTCAGAAAAAGAGCTGAACATTAGCTGCTTTTCTCCGGTTACCGGGTTTACAGAGCAAGCGCTACAGAGCAAGGTTAGGCAGAGTAGAAGATAAGTAAAAATGGGGCGCATAAGACAATACCGGGTTCTAGTTAACAGTAAGTCAATTTTGCGCTAATGGATTCACTCTTTTCAATAGCAAATGAGTAATTACTATTGTTATAAATAGGATGCTAGGTGGAAATCTCCTGATTAATTACATTTCTTAAAAAGTGTGACATTGGTTATACTTCGGCGCTTCAAATATGTTAGCTGATAAGGAGCTGACATTTTATGCTTAACTAGAATAAGCGTTCCCAGCTAAATTATGTAACGCTGATTGTGAGAGAATGAATGAGAGACGAAACCATGTTGTTTACCCAAGTCGAAAGCTTTGTAAGCGTATTGGCTCAGTGCCAGGAGTTGGGTATTAAGGTTGTTTCTGCAAGAGAAAACGAGCTGATACTAGAATTGCCTTACAGCGAGAAGATTATCGGTAACCCAGATTCAGGGGTTATTCATGGTGGTGCGATT
This sequence comes from Oleiphilus sp. HI0061, assembly GCF_001635675.1. Taxonomy (NCBI): domain Bacteria; kingdom Pseudomonadati; phylum Pseudomonadota; class Gammaproteobacteria; order Oceanospirillales; family Oleiphilaceae; genus Oleiphilus; species Oleiphilus sp. HI0061. The sequence goes on from NZ_LWFE01001599.1 coordinate 4,021, forward strand.
ACCACCTTGATGGATACGACCGCAGGTGCCGGTGTGCTATGTGCAATGCCGGAGTTTGAACTCTGCCCAACACTAGATTTGCGTGTTGACTATATGCGCCAGGCAAAACCGGGGCAGTCAGTATTCGCGAGAGCAAGCTGCTACCGTTCAACCAACAATATCTTGTTTATGAAGTGTGAGGCTTATCAGATTGACCGGACTGTGGCGCATTGTGTCGCAACCTTTATGCGTATGGGCGAGAAGGGCATTCCTTCCTTAGATGTGATGACGAAAGATATTCCTGTTTATCAATCAAAGAATATTGGCAAGGTTTCTCTGCCCGAAGATTTTAAAGATTCGGTGATACAAGCGCGCGACAAGAGCGACTACAAGATACTGACCTCAGCTATTCCTTATGCGCAATTGATTGGCATTGAATGCCTGGATGATAGAGGAGAGCTAACCTTTAAGTTAAATCAGAAGGAAGGCAATATTGGTAATCCTATTCTTCCCGCAATTCATGGTGGTGTCATTGGTGGCTTTATGGAATTGTCTAGTGCTATGTATTTGCTGGTATCTCAGTCGACTTTGAAATTTCCCAAAATTATTGATTTTTCATTAGATTACTTACGTGCCGGTGCAAACCAGGATACCTATGCCTATTGTAATGTGACCCGCCAGGGTGGCCGCGTTGCTAATGTCGAAGTTCACGCCTGGCAAGAAAGCCGCGATAAGCCAATTGCCTTGGCCAGAGCGCATTTTTTGTTAGAGGATTAGGTTTTTCAAAGGGGTCAGACTCGATTGAAATTCAATCGAGTCTGACCCCTTTGAAATTCAACCTCAATGCCCAGGGTAAGCAGTGGTATCGGTCTTCAATTTAAATATCTGATAAGGGCCTTTTTCTTGAATGTACTGGTCAGGCTTGGCTATCACACTTTGTAGCGCACTAGCAGTAACGTATAACCAGCCATTCGGGCCGAAGCTGAAACCATCAGGCCAGCGAAGCTTCTTGTCTTTGTAAAGTGTTTGTATGGAACCATCAGAGCGCATCTGTATGATAGCCGAATGCTCCAGATCGCTGATGTATAGAGTGTCCTCATCATCGATAGTGATGCCATCGCTCATGGTCTTTTCACCAAAAGCTTCGATTTTAGTTTTCAGCGCTTCTGCACTTAGTGCAGGATTATTCAAATCACTTACCCGTACGCGCCACATCTTCTCGTCGGTAACGGGAGCAAAGTAAAGCCATTCTTCGTTGCGGTCTAGCGCAATAGAGTCAACGCCAGGGCGAATAGCAAAAACACCAAACATCAGCATTTTCACACCTTCGACATGAGGAACATAGTAGTCCGGGTCGACCGAGTCGTGGTCTTCAATAGCAATACGAGCACGCTGTTCTATCACATCATAAACGATGATAGATGGGCTAAGACCTATGATACTTGCATTGGCGATATAGATGCGTGTGCCATCATGACTGACTTGGAAGTCATTCATATGTGAGCCTAGCCCTGCAATATCTGAACTAAAACGATGATGATGCACAACCTCGCGGGACTCAATATCCACGGCAAGGATCTGAGGTGTTTCTTGCCCATGGTCACCATAGTCGAGTAGCCATAAGCGGCCTTGTCTGTCTAAACGCATTGATAGAACAGTACTCAAGTTAAGACCAGCTGGTGACTCGAACTCAAATGGTTTGGCTTCGCCATCAACCAGTTCTGCGATGTTATAGGGTGGAAAACCTTCCGGATGATAAGTGAAAAAGATGCGCTCATTTTTCGAGACTGCGATGTTTCCAGGAGGGTAGGGCAGGTCAGCAACTTTGATAAGCGCTTCAGCCGGGAGCAGGGGCTGGCCACTTCTATCAGGGAAGGCATCGCCGCCGCCGTAGAAACCATCGAGTGCGGCCGCACCGAGGCCAATAATCAAAACAACTGCGAATAATAGTGTGGTAAGGGCTTTTAACATGATTCTCAATTTATCTTTGTAAAGGTAGGTGGAGGGCATTAAACCATAATCTGGCTTTGTGCGCGAAACAGCTCGAAACAAAACACGATAAAAATTACTTGAAATTAAAAATGCCATCCCCACATAAGGTTTCAAGGCTTTTCAGGTCGGTGGTAAGCAAGGCTGCATTGATAATGCAGTCCCTCTCATAAGTTTGAGATAAATTGCTGCCGGAAAGCGACAAATCAATTTTTCTGAACAACGAAAAACGAGAGAAACAAATATATGTCAGCACAAGATAATTTAGAAGCAAAGCAGGAAACCCTTGGCTTTCAAACAGAGGTTAAGCAGCTTCTACATTTGATGATCCATTCCCTTTATTCAAATAAAGAGATCTTCTTACGCGAATTGATTTCAAATGCTTCCGATGCAGAAGATAAGCTGCGTTTTGAAGCGCTATCTAACAACTCTTTGTACGAAGACGATGGTGATCTGAAGATTCGTCTAGAGTTTGATGAAGAAGCCAAGACAGTGACATTAACTGATAACGGTATCGGTATGAATCGTGATGATGTCATTAACCACTTAGGTACGATTGCCAAGTCAGGCACTGCCGAGTTTATGTCTAAGCTAACAGGTGATAGCCAGCAAGATTCTCAGTTGATTGGTCAGTTCGGTGTTGGGTTCTATTCCGCATTTATTGTTGCCAAGAAAGTTGATGTATTCACGCGTAAAGCGGGTACAGATAAAGCGGAAGGTGTTCACTGGAGCTCCGAAGGTGAAGGTGAATTCACCATAGAGAATATCGAGCGTGCCGAGCGTGGTACTTCGATTGTGCTTCACCTGAAAGAGGAAGAGGCTGAGTTTGCTAACGGCTGGAAGCTACGTAGTCTGGTTAAGAAGTATTCTGACCATATCGCCTTCCCGGTTGTGATGAAGTCTGAGCCAATGCCTGCTGAAGAAGGTAAAGAGCCAGAAGAGCCAAAAGACGAGACAGTCAACGAAGCCACAGCGCTTTGGTCTTTGTCTAAGTCTGAAATCAAAGAAGAAGAGTATCAATCTTTCTATAAGCATATTTCTCATGACTTCCAAGAGCCACTAACTTGGTCTCATAACCGTGTTGAAGGTAAATTGGACTACACAAGCTTATTGTATATTCCTTCAAAAGCGCCTTTTGATATGTACAACCGCGATGTACCGAAAGGGCTCAAGTTGTACGTTCAGCGTGTTTTCATCATGGATGAAGCTGAGCAGTTCCTGCCTCTGTACCTACGGTTTGTTAAAGGTATTGTTGATACTCGCGATCTTTCGCTGAACGTCTCTCGTGAAATCTTGCAGAGTGACAAGACCGTTGAAAGTATGAAGACTGCTTTGACCAAGCGTGTTCTTGATATGTTGACCAAGATGGCGAAGAACGATGCTGAAAAGTATCAGTCTTTCTGGGATGAGTTTGGCCAGGTAATCAAGGAAGGCTTGGCTGAAGACTTTGGAAATAAAGAGAAAGTTGCCGGTTTATTACGTTTTGCGTCCACTGAAGGGGATAGCAAGCAGACAGTTTCTCTAGCGCAGTACATTGAACGTATGCAAGAGAGCCAAGACAAGATCTACTATGTTAGCGCTGAGAGCTATGCAGCCGGTATCAGTAGCCCTCACATGGAAATCTTCCGTAAAAAGGGTATTGAAGTGCTTGTGCTGAGTGATCGTGTTGATGGCTGGATGATTTCTTACTTGAGTGACTTTGACGGTAAGCACTTGCAAGACATCACCAAAGGCGAGCTAGATCTAGGTGATATCGAAGACGAAGAAGACAAAAAACAGATCGAAGAAGCGAGCAAAACTTATGAAAGCTTGATCGGCCAGATCAAAGACTTGTTAAGCGACAAGGTTGAAGAAGTTCGTGTTACTAATCGTCTGACTGACTCGCCAGCTTGCTTGGTGGCCGGTGCACACGATATGGACGCACAAATGAAGAAGATCATGGAAGCAGCTGGTCAGGCTGTTCCAGAGACTAAACCAAGCTTCGAAGTGAACCCGGAGCACCCATTGGTTCAGAAGTTGAACGAAGAGCAAAATGATGACCGTTTCAACGACTTGGCCAACGTCTTGTTTGACCAGGCAGCCTTGGCTAGCGGCGAACAGCTGAAAGATCCAGGTGCCTTTGTGTCTCGTTTGAATAAGCTATTGTTGGATTTATCTAAGTAGTTCATTACATTTCGACACAAGTTAAATAAGAAGGAGTTTGGTTTCGGCCAAGCTCCTTTTTTTTGTTTTATCCTAGTCAAAAGTAAAATGGGTAAAGGCTAGCGATTCTGAGCTATTTAACTCTAATCGGAATACTTACCGAGAAAGTCGTGCGCCCAACTTCACTCTCAAAATCAATATTTCCTTGATGCTTATCGACAATTTTCTTACAGATTCCTAGTCCTAAACCGCTGCCTTCTCCGGCTGGTTTTGTGGTAAAGAAGGATGAAAATACCTTTTCTTGGATATCCTCAGGAATTCCTGGACCGTTGTCGGTGAACTGCACAAGAATATTACCCTCCTGTACTTTGGTAGAGACCGATAATTCACCTTCATTATGCATTGCTTGAAGTGCGTTATGGGTTAAGTTGGTCCAGACTTGGTTTAGTTCGTCGGGGTAGCAGAGTGTTGAGGGTAAATCACCATAGTCCAAGTGCACTTCACAGCCTTGCTTAAACTGGTTCTGGTAAAGCACCAAGACTGTTTTAATGCCGTCGTTGATATTGCTTTGAATCATTTCTCCGCTGCAGTCTTGATGAGAGAAACTCTTCAAGGCAAAGACTATTTTTGATACGCGCGCGATGGCGGTATGAATGGTCATGTTGTTTCTTCGAATACTCGTAAGGGAGTGAGCGAGGGAAACGATTTTGTTATTTTCAGGGTCGAGAATTTCAGGTTTTAGTGCGCTGAGCTGATCGTGTAAGCCCATTTCCAATAGCAATTCTGCTAGATCTTCAGCACCTTCCTGATGATGGGGAGCAAGTTCTTTTGATAGAGAGCGCTTAATTGCCCTTTC
>NZ_LWFE01001600.1:0-1200 GCF_001635675.1 Oleiphilus sp. HI0061
ATATATTCTGAGCTGCAATTTCAACATTATAAACTTGACCACGCCGCTTAAATTGCCGAGTTTCGCTATAAGATTCACTGCCGCCCACAGGTTTACGCTGGCAATAAATTCCCCCTAGATAACGGCGCAATTCAAAACCTGACCATTGGACAATAGGATTAGCATCTGGCTTGGCTGAAATCAGCTCAGTAAAAACTCTTCCCAATATACGCTCTGAAGGCTGCGGGCAATCAAAGTTATCAATCCAAGCTCGTAACAAGATCTTCTGATCTCTCTCTCTATAAGATGATAAAACTGAGATATCGATGACTTTTTCACCCTGAGCGCGCTCAAGCAACAAGCCAGAATCAAATTGCTTTACACACCAATCATCAATAAAGCTTTGCGTTTCACTTGCTTTACACGCAACCTGCGCAAGAGCCTCGGTAGAATTTGGCCAACGCTGTTCAAGTAGAGGGAGAATTTCATTCCTCAGAAAGTTTCTATCAAAGACTGAATCACTATTGCTTTCATCCTCGACCCACTTCAGACCCAAACCTTCCGCTTCTAACTCTAAAGCCCTTCTCGAGACCTCAAGCAAAGGGCGATAAATAACAGTTCCACAAGACATAAGCCTGCTAGGCGGAATAGCCGATAAGCCCTTAACACCACTACCGCGCAATGCCCTAATCAACACCGTTTCAGCCTGATCGTTTTGATGATGACCCTGGAGCAACACATCACCATCATTTAGCAGCCTCTCGAAAACTTCGTAACGAGCCTTCCTGGCTGCGGCCTCTAGCCCTTCACCACTCGCAGTAACTGATACACGCTCTACATAGCAAGGAATAGATAGCTCCTGGCACACCTGCTGACAATGACGAGCCCAGTCGTCTGCGTTTTTACTAAGCCCATGATGAACATGTATTGCTGATAAAGCTAAGGAGGGGTTTAATAAACGAAAAGTATGCAAGAGCACGATAGAGTCCAAGCCACCACTCAAGGCAACAACATAGCGTTTGGACTCGGGCACTCTTTTTAATGCCTGCAAGATCACCGGGGAAACCTTCATCTCACTCACAGAGCACCCTATTTGACTATTTACTCTTTAACGTAGGCCGTTAAACGTTGATAGCGCTGATCCATTAATTCTTCAGTATCTAAAGCCGAAAGTTCATCAAGCCCTGCAATAAGCTGAGCCTTCAATTGAGTAGCCATCTC
>NZ_LWFE01001601.1:0-710 GCF_001635675.1 Oleiphilus sp. HI0061
TATATCAGCCTGCCCGATATTCGCAAAGAGCTGATCCCAAATGTGTCCCTTGAACGTATTGGGATAGATACGAGCCTGCCTGGTGCGTCAGTTGAAACCATAGAATCTAGCATCTGCAAGCCAATCGAAAACCAGATTTATGATATTGAGGGCACACTTGAGCTTAGCGCTATTGCGCATGAGGGTTTTTGCTCAATGACTCTTGACGTAGCAGACGGCTACCTCACGAAAGATATACTAGATACAGTTAAAAGCCGTCTCGAAAACTATGATGCCTTACCAGACGAGGCAGAAGAGCCAACCGTCAAGGAATTGATTGTACGTAATCGCGTTAGTAAATTAATTCTCAGTGGCACCGCGGACTACGCTAGCATGAGCAAGATGGCGCGAAGCATACGCAGTGAAATCCTCGAAAACGATAACATCAGCATCATCGACCTAGAAGACGTTAAAGACTCTGAAATACAAGTCTATATCCCGGCACATAACTTAGAGCAATATCAAGTTAGCTTCGAAGAGATCAGTCGTCTAATTAGGCAACAATCAAATCAGTTACCAGGTGGCGTATTAAAAACCCATGACGGTGACGTACTAATCACCAGTGATGCTAAAAAAAGTGATGCAGAGGGTTATCGAAATATCATTATTGCCTCGAATGCTGACGGTGCCGAGGTAAGACTAGGCGATATTGCGAGCATCATCGACAACCG
>NZ_LWFE01001602.1:0-530 GCF_001635675.1 Oleiphilus sp. HI0061
GTCGATACTTACAGATGGGCTGATATAGCCCCAGCTCTTAGATAAAGGCAATGATACCTTGGGCTGGTGTCGAACGCGTGAGCCTATAATACGTTCATCCCCGACGAGACCTTCCTGGTCACGATAGAAGTAGACATATTGGCTGTGCCAGTCGAGTTGCAGTTGTTTGTAGATAGAACCGAATTGATAATTTAGTTCAGGTAAGCGTTGATAAGCTTGTTCGCTTGCCAGCAGTGTTTCATCGATACTTTTGTATTGCTGCATCAAGAAGCTGAATCGCCAGTTATCCTCTGAATAATGGAGTTCAGCCCTTCGATCAAGGTTATCACTTCGGTTTATATTCAGCCCCTGGTTCAAATCATCCAGGTAGTCAAAGTCGCTGATCTGGCTATATTTGAGCGTGCCATACCAGCCGTCATGATGCGCATTGATATCCTGACTAAAGCTGAGGCCCCAGCGAGCGTCCGTGTCATCTGGGCCGATTGCTTTCTGCTCGCTATTATAGAACTTGTCTTTGCTGATGTAGCCTA
>NZ_LWFE01001603.1:0-916 GCF_001635675.1 Oleiphilus sp. HI0061
GATCAGGCGCGTAAAGCCGTTTATGGTATGCCTTATTCTGAATGGAAAGAGAAGCATCAATTGAAGGCAACGCCTCAGCAGCTCGAAGCTTTTGAAGCGAAGCAGAAGTAAATCACTCCTGCCTAAATTTCTAGACCCAAATGCTTCTTGGCAGCTTTGACCAGCTTTGGGTCGAGAGCGGGTGGTGTGATATCAACACCTTTCACAAGCTGATCATTCAGCTTCTGCATGACAGCAACTCGCATGCTCCACTTATGATTAGCGGGTACTACGTTCCAGGGTGATGCTTCGGTACTAGTGAAACGGAACATATCGTTGCTTGCGTGTGTGTAATCGTCCCATTTTAGCCTATTTCGGATGTCTTCTTCTGTTAGCTTCCATTGCTTTTCTGGTGTGTTTAAACGTAGTTCAAAACGCTTAAGTTGTTCTTCGGGCGTGATATGTAAAAAGAACTTGATCAGGTGCACGCCGTCATCAGTCAACATTCGCTCAAATTCATTTATTTCTTGATAAGCTCTCTGCCAAGCTGTTTCAGGTGCAAAGCCTTCTACTCGCTCGACAAGCACCCGGCCGTAATAAGAACGGTCAAAAATGGCTAAGGTGCCTGGCTTGGGAAGACGGGTTTGAAAGCGATACAGGTAGTGTCGGCCTTGCTCATCGGGGTGAGGCGCTGATATCGGATAGACCCTAAAACCGCGGGGGTCGAGCTTTTCGCTAATTCGCCTAATTACCCCACCTTTACCTGAGGCGTCCCAACCTTCAAACACGATAATTGCTCGTTTGCCTTGTCGATAATAGGCTTGTTGGATTTGGAGAAGGCGCTCCTGGCAGCTTTTAAGTGCTTTTGTGTATTGGCTTTTTGATTCAATGAGAGCTTGATCAAAATTCACCTTAGAGAGGTTAGGAGGCTTTTGTT
>NZ_LWFE01001604.1:0-962 GCF_001635675.1 Oleiphilus sp. HI0061
TTTTCATGTGGATTGAGGAAAAGGTTGAAGGGAGCAGGAACCAACGAATGAAGCTTGATAAAGCGGAATTCAGCTCTGAAAAGATGATCAAAAAGACCCTTAAGCACACTCTTTGGTTATTGGTCTCCTTTGGCACCGGCCTGACCTTTGTCGGTTATTTCTACCCTATTCGTGAGTTAGTTCCAGATCTGTTCACCTTTAGTGTAGTCGACGCCTGGGCAATATTCTGGATTGGCTTCTTTACAGTTGCAACCTACCTGAATGCTGGCTGGTTACGTGAACAAGTTTGTTTATACATGTGCCCTTATGCACGCTTTCAATCTGTAATGTTTGATGAAGACACACTTGTTGTTTCCTACGACAAAGGTCGTGGAGACCCAAGAGGAAGCCGCAAACGTAATGTTGATTATAAAGAACAAGGCCTTGGCGACTGCGTTGACTGCGGCATGTGTGTACAGGTTTGTCCAACGGGCATCGATATTCGTGATGGGCTTCAGTATGAGTGTATTGGCTGCGCCTTATGCGTCGACGCCTGTGACTCAATCATGGACAAAATGAAGTATGACCGAGGTCTAATCAGCTACACCACTGAGAATGCCCTCATCGGTAAGAAGAGCCATATACTAAGACCCAAAGCCATTGCCTACGCTGTATTATTACTCGGCATGATGGGTGCGTTTGCCTATTCCGTTGCAACACGTGTTCCACTAGAGTTAGACGTAATAAAAGATCGGGGCGCTTTATACCAGCTAACGGGTTTAGGTAAAATCGAAAACACTTATATTCTCAAAGTTATGAATATGAGCGATGAACCCCATGATTTTGACATTACCGTCAAAGGCATTGAAGGGATAAAGATTACCACACCCACTACGGTATCCGTGAAAGCCGGAGAAGTATACACTCAACCAACTAGCATAGAAGTCGACCCCATACATATGGAAGTCACCCACTATGATATT
>NZ_LWFE01001605.1:0-1148 GCF_001635675.1 Oleiphilus sp. HI0061
GCATTATCGACTCCCGTGTCTCCTGCGTTCGAACTATGTGTCTTGGCAATCCTGAATAAAGAATTCAAGGATGTCAGACTGCCTTTTTGGGTTCTTGGGCATGTAAAAGTTCAAACACCTGAAGTTTTATTTTTATTTGTATTCCGATGCAAAGCGCATCAAGTCGCTACTGTCAAATATTTTCTTAATGCTGTCAAGCGATTTGGGCGAAAGATATGATGCCTGGCCGTAATTCTTTCGATAGTTTTGCTCATGTTTTTCTTTATGCGATTTCTTTATAAGCTCAGTTGTTGCAAAATACGTATCTACCCCCAAATAAAGAGAAATGTAAAAATTCGTATCAAACTATGAGTAAAACTAAAGATTCTCTACTAGTATTAGCTCAAGGAACGCAAAATGATCCAGGTCATGAAGATGATCTGCTTGTCGCTCCTGCTAAGCCAGCGTTTAAACAGCCTTCGATGTATCAGGTTGTCATGTTAAATGATGACTACACGCCGATGGACTTTGTTGTTGAGGTGCTATTAAAGTTTTTTTCTATGAATGAAGAAAAGGCGACCCAGGTAATGTTAGCTGTTCACACTCAAGGTTATGCCGTGTGTGGCGTGTTCAGTCGGGACATTGCAGAAACAAAGGTGGCGCTGGTGAATCAATATTCGGCTGATTGTGATCACCCATTATTGTGTGAAATCAAAGCAGTCTAGAGCTTTATAGATATAGTTCTGCGTTTTACATGGGTAATCACATTGAGCGAATTAATAATAATTTCTGGGGTGAAAGATGTTAAGTAAGGACCTCGAACTGACCTTGAACGAAGCGTTTCGAAGCGCCCGTGAGAAGCGTCACGAATTTATGACTGTTGAGCACTTGCTATTGGCTTTGCTCGACAATGATGCCGCACTACAAGTGCTGGGTGCGTGTGGTACCGAATTGTCGGAGCTTCGAGAGGAGTTAACCGATTTTGTAGACTCGACTACACCACTTATTCCAGCGAGTGATGAAGAGCGAGAAACTCAGCCTACTCTGGGCTTTCAGCGAGTTTTGCAGCGTGCAGTATTTCATGTTCAGTCTTCTGGTAAGAAAGAAGTTACTGGCGCGAATGTTTTGGTAGCTATATTCAGTGAACAAGAAAGTCAGGCTGTTTATGT
>NZ_LWFE01001606.1:0-769 GCF_001635675.1 Oleiphilus sp. HI0061
TGAGTCTTTTCGCTAAGAGCTTTAGCCTTGGGAATTAAATCTTCCTCACACAAAGACTTACCAACAGCCTTGCCATCAGCAGCTAAAAAGGTATTAGCAATACCGCCACCGACAATTAGCTGGTCAACAATATCAGAAAGTGACTCAAGCACTGTTAATTTAGTGGAGACTTTGGAACCACCAACAATAGCAACTAAAGGTCGCTTAGGTTCTTTTAATGCTTTTCCTAAAGCATCCAGTTCAGCAGCAAGCAAAGGGCCTGCGCAGGCAACAGGGGCAAATTTGCCGACACCATGCGTAGATGCTTGTGCGCGATGAGCGGTTCCGAAAGCATCCATCACATAAATATCACAAAGCTTTGCATAGGCCTTTGACAAAGCCTCATCATCTTTCTTTTCACCAACGTTAAATCTAACATTTTCAAATAACACAACGTCGCCGTCATTCAGACCGTCTGTATCCTGCCAATCTTTTAGTACTGGAATATCTTTACCGAGCAGATCGGACATATGACTAGCAACGGGCGCCAGTGAAAAAGCCTCATCATACTCACCCTCAGTTGGTCGACCCAAATGAGACATAAGCATTACTTTAGCGCCGGCTTCCATAGCATGCTTGATTGTAGGCAATGACGCTCGAATACGTGCATCACTCGTTACCTTTCCATCTTTAACTGGAACATTCAAATCTTCGCGAATCAAAACCCTCTTTCCTTTAAGGTCGAGATCCATCATTTTAAGAACAGACATATAATCTCCCATATAACATT
>NZ_LWFE01001607.1:0-1516 GCF_001635675.1 Oleiphilus sp. HI0061
TTGGTGCCGGAGCAAGTGATGAATTTACTTATAACTATCGTTTAGGCGGGCAGACTTGTTTAGCGGGTGACGTCATGGGCGATTACAGTTTTCAAGAGCCCTTAAGCATTGGCCAAAGACTGATGTTTGACGACATGACACATTACACCATGGTCAAAACCAATACCTTTAATGGCATTGGTTTACCGGCTATCGCGATCTGGAATTCAGAAACTGATACGCTTCGAATAGTCAAAGAGTTCGGCTATGACGACTTCAAAAACCGTTTATCATAAGGGGCATAGAGCATGGATTTAGACACAAACGAATTTGACCAACTCGCAGCGCCTGGCTATCCCATTTTTTTAGGTTCAGAGTTTAAACACCCTAAACCTGAAGACGCCTTTTTTCATATTTTGCCCATACCCTATGAGGAGTCTGTTTCTTACGGCGGCGGCACAGGCTTAGGTCCAGCGGCTATTTTAGAAGCTTCCTGGCAGCTTGAAACTTGGGACGGTACAAGTAATCCTAGTACGAAAGGTATTTATACTCACCCTCCTGTCGACATGGCAGGAAGTGCAGAGCAAGTCATTGCAAACATCGCACTTGCCACAACAAATATAATTGAGCGCGGTGGTTTCCCTATTGGCTTAGGCGGCGAACATACGGTGACCTATGGCATTATTAAAGGGCTTCTGGATGCTGGCATAGATGACTTTGGTGTGGTGCAAATCGATGCCCATGCCGACTTGCGCGAAGCGTACGAAGGCAACCCGTATAGCCACGCCTCCGTAATGAAACGCATCGTTGATTTGGGTGTCCCTTTATTTCAGCTGGGTATTCGCGCGTACTGCGAAGAAGAAATGCGGACTCGCAAAGCACACGGTGTACGTCATATCGATGCGGACATTTTAGTGCCCCAAAATATCCAAAAAATAGATTTGCCTGATAACTTCCCGAGCAAAGTGTTCTTTACGCTAGACATTGATGGCATGGACCCTTCCGTATTTCCCTCAACAGGCACGCCCGTGCCAGGTGGGCTTGGCTGGTATCAAACATTGTCCTTATTTGAGTCAGTCGCAAAACAATGCGAAATCATCGGTTTCGATATTACCGAGTTCGCACCAATCAAAGGCTTTCATGCTTACGAATTTTCGGCAGCACTCCTGACATATAAAATGATGGGCATTATTGAAAGGCTTCAATCTAGGTAATTTACCCACCGGTAAGATTCATTTCTCATTATTGTGGCTCTCTTTAAGTCTGAATTGGCATTACTCTAACTGACCAAATAAATGTCCATCTCACAGAGTGTTTGTTCTTTGTGGGTAAGGTTATATGAGTTCCTTAAGATAGGTTGATTATGAGAATTAGAAAAAAAGCCGCGCTAACTGTTTTGGGTCTGCTGATATGTGTTGTCAGTGTAAGCTTCTTGTATGTAAAGCGCCTTGCTAAAGGTGACCTGCCAAAGTGGGACCCTGAAGGCTATTTAACAGTCGATGCCAATGGCATGAAATTCTCGGTAAATGTTCGTGGC
>NZ_LWFE01001608.1:0-968 GCF_001635675.1 Oleiphilus sp. HI0061
TCTACCAGTTTCGGTCGGAGAAAGGTTTGATGACCACGGTTGGGATAGGCTCGATGGTGTTGGACGGATCGCATCCGAACAATCTCCTAAGAGGTATATTGTGCACTCAATTAAGCATACGATACTCACTAAGCAAGATATCTTGACGGTCCAGTATTGGCTAAACTTAGAGCCATATGACGGACCAAGGTCGGCAGCATGGGGTGATTGTTAGTGGCGCCCACCAAGGATCCGCCCCTCTGAGTAAACGCTAATTTCGAACAGACGTTCGTTATCGACGAACTAATTCTATAAGATGTTGCAGTTCGAACTTCACCTACGAAAATATAAAAGTGATCTTAAACAATTAGATCACCCTTGAGTAAGGTGACAAAGCTAATTATGTTTCATTTTATCTAGCCTAACTTTTTCCCCAGAAGTTCTCAAAAACCAGCTCATTCAAGTCGAATTTTTCTGACCATTTTTCCATCACGAGCATCGGTTTCTCATAGAACCCATCAACATGACCAATACACAGAATCGCAACGGGATGGCTTCCTTGAGGCATTTCAAGAAGCTGTTTAAGGTCCTCCGGTTCAAACAAAGATACCCATCCCATGCCTACACCTTCGGCGCGAGCGGCTAGCCACATATTTTGAATGGCGCAGGATAAGGATGCCAGATCCATTTCTGGCAAGGTCCGTCTTCCAAATATATGTTCATCGCGTTTGTCAGGCAACGCAGCTACAATTACTTCTGAACATTGAAGTATGCCCTCTACCTTCAGTTTGAGAAAATCTTGCTCACGCTCTCCTAGGGCTTGCGCAGTAAATTTTCGCTCTTTATCCACGAGTAAATGAATTGAGTGCTTAATATCGTAATTCTTGATTCGGATAAAACGCCAAGGCTGCATTAATCCAACACTAGGCGCCAAGTGAGCTGCCGCAAGAATTCTACCGAGCGTAGTTTCTTCTAGCGGCTGACCATTA
>NZ_LWFE01001609.1:0-964 GCF_001635675.1 Oleiphilus sp. HI0061
TTATCGCGAGGGCGGCATATGGTTTAGTCTACGCATGACGGGCGAGGCCGGCCGTTTCAATATGGAGTATCGTCCGATCATATCGGCAGTCTTCTTTGGCTCAATTCTAATTGCAATCGGCCTGTATAATTTTTCATTATTCGCCTTCCGCTCAAAAGAGGTTAGCGCTCTATACTTTGGTCTATTGTGCTTGGCTGTGGGCTTCAGGCGCTTAATGATTGATGAGCGGGTTCTGCACTTATTTGACTGGTTCAGCTGGGCAAGCCTCCAACGCCTTGAGCATTTAAGTTTTTACCTGACGCTTCCTTTCTTTATGGGCTTCTTTAGCGCCTTATACCGGAAATATATCCCGGCCTTTACCATGAGAGTCTCATGGGTGCTAATCACCCCCTTTGTCTTTATCTGCCTGGCATTCGAGAACCGAATATACACCGAGTTGAATGTGGCATTTCAGGTACTGGTATTAATTAGCGTCACCTTTGCAATGGCTATGTACTTAAAAGTTGTTCAGGCAGGTGGAAAACGGGTTAAAGCTTTTGGCGCCAGCTTGCTTATTTTGGCGCTTACCGTTATTCATGATGTACTCAAAGCCAATGGTATTTTCGGCACACCTTTTAATGTCGCACATTTTGGCGTACTGGCTTTTGTTATCTCCCAGTCCATCGCCCTTCAACGGAACTATCTGAAGAACCTAGACTTAGTAGAGGCGATGTCGAAGCAACTAAAAAGTCGAAATAAAGAACTTATCGAAATGGATGCCTTCAAAGATGAGTTTTTGGCCACTACCTCTCACGAACTACGAACGCCTTTACAAGGTATCTCGGGGCTAGCAAAAGTATTAATCGAAAGTGATCAGCAGAGCTTAAGTCCAGACCAAAAAAACAAGATTGAGCTTATCTCTAACACCTCGCAGCGCTTGAATATCCTGGTGAACGACATTCTTGATTTTTCGAGTATCAAACAT
>NZ_LWFE01001610.1:0-3614 GCF_001635675.1 Oleiphilus sp. HI0061
GTTGATCTTCTTTAGCCGAAGCCGCTGCACTATCTTTCATAGGAGAGTATGTATTCTTCGAAGCCTTATCGCTACTCTTCTCCAACTCATCCCTTGAGCGCATACTTGAAAGCTCAGTTGAATACTCTTGCTCCAAAGCTTCCACCGACTTCTGCGAAGTTTGCCTCTCTTTTTGCTTAGCCTGTGTTTTATCGGAAGGCTGCCCGAGCTTTTTTTGGGATGCCTTTTCAGCTTGTTTTTGCAAAGGTGATTCTGGCTCTATCTGCTTAGTAGCGGCCTGACTTTCTTTTTTGGCTTTCTTTTCCGCTGTCTCATTCTCTTTGCTCTGCTTCTCTTCAGGACTAAGCTTCTCAAGCTTTGACACATCTTCTTCAAGAGGAGATACTTCCGCCAATTGCCGGGTAGTACAGGCACTAGTAAGAAGCAGAAAAAGCAAACTAGCGAGAACAATACTATTTTTCATACCTGAGTCACTGATTTAGATAGCGAATTAACTCACTATTAGAAGATAGTGTGAACGAAGTAGCTTAAGCGTAAAACTTCGATAACATACACAAACAATCGAAAAAATAACAATAACGGAAACCCAAAGGCATGACAAACGGCCAAGCTCAAACCGTTACCAGTTCAATTGAGCCGGTTCAAGCACCCTCTTTAACGATAAACCCGGAACGCGAGAGCATTGGCAAAAAGCTAATATTCTTTGCCTGGGCGGTTGAGATATGCGCCGTGATTATCGGCTTTGCCATCTCCATTATGCAAGGCATCAGTTCGTTCACCGAGATAGAAAATAATCGCCCTCAGGGTTTGGGCTTTGGCGATTACACCAATGTGTTTATCGCCATGATGCCTTTTTTGATGGTCGCGATTGTCGAAATCACCAAAATTCCTTTTGTTGCGGCGACCTATAAAACCAGTAATAGCAAATGGAAGTTTATCTTCGGTACCTCCCTGGTCTTTCTAGCTTTTATTACCTTTGAGTCAGCACTCAACGGTTTTGAAAGAAATTTTCATGCCCTGATTTTTTCAATCGACAAGCACAAGAAAGAACTGGTAGCCGTCGAAGAGGAAATTGAACCACTCGAAATACGGCGCACTCGTCTGGCAAGCTTAAGCTCTTCGCAAATTGAAGCCGAATACAGCCAGCGTCATGCCATCATATCAGAAGAGCGTTCTCGCCAAGCAGAAGTAATTCAGGACCGCATTCAGGGCTTACGCGCTGCAACTCAAAATGAATATATCAAAGGCCTATCTGCGCAAATTGAAGATAGACGCGAGCAGCTCAAAGCTTTACGCGCTGACCGTCAGAAGGAACTGGATGCACTGATTGAGGCTTCACGACAAATGACGCTCAATGCCAGCAGTGAGCTAGACACTCAACGCCGAAGCCTTCAACAACAGCTTGCCAATGAACAAGCCTATCTAAAAGAGCTTCGAGTGAAGCGAGAGAAGAAAATCGCTGATGCAGGCTTCTTCTCTGAAAACTCAGTTAAGAAAGAACAGAATGCTCTCGTCGAAACGCAAGAGAAGAAGGTTGAAGACCTACGCCTTGCACTGAATAAACTCAGTGACTCAGACAAACAAAAGACACTCCGAGCCACTTATAACCAGGATATCGAGGCCGTCAAAGATCGCTATCAGGCACGAGAAGATACGCTAAACCAAAAAATTCAGGCGCTATCACTGAAGCTCAGCAAGAGTCTAGGAGCCCGCGAAAAAGATATCGAATCGGTCATTCAAACTCATATGAAGGAATTGGCACGTGTCGAAAAGAAATTCCAAGAACAGCAAGGCGAGAATGAGCAAATACGAGAAAAGGAATTCAAACAGCTTTCTGAAAATGATGCCATTATTAAAGAACTCGATCAGACTATCTTTGACAAGAGCAAACAGCGCGTTGAACTGCGTAATCTGGTCAACCTGAAAGTTGGCGACAACCAAGTCTACCGCATGGCTCAATGGTGGTATAACAAAGAGTCTGCAGCTGACCTGGGCAGAAAGGATGTGATGACCATTGCAACACTATGGTTTGGTAGCCTTGCTTTGCTTATTGCCGTGACTGGCATCTTATTGGCCTTTGCATCCTACGTTATTCGAGACCCATCAATTGCAGACTATAAAGCAGATCGAGACAGCATCCCTTCAATTACCAAGAAAGCTTTCAATAGCGCCCGCCGCCTTATCATCTACTGGAGACAAGTGCAGCGCCGCCCCGTGATAAAAGAAGTCGCCACCGAAGTCATCAAAGAAGTGCCTGTCGAGAAAGTGGTTAAGGTTGAAGTTCCTGTCGAGATCATCAAAAAGGAAATCGTACACGTACCTTTGTATACGGAGGATAAGTCGCTACTCAAACTTGCCGAGAATCACAGCTTTGATGAGCAAGACCTAAAGGAAAACAATACTAAAGGCCGTGATGAAACCAAGCCTAATAACGGGCATAGTGATGGCTAAGCAAGCAAGTGAACAAACAACAGGCGATAAAGAGTCTGAGCAATACGAGTCCGTCTCGCACAACTTCGATGCGATGAATCGTGCTATAGATACCCAAGTGGATAAACAACTGGAGCTCTCCTCTCTTTATCAGTTCCAGCAGAGCTCTCGTCGCACACTGATGGCCATGCACATCACCGTCAGCCTCTGCGTGCTTGCCCTAACAGCTACGGCTATCTGGTGGTTGCTCTCAAGCTCAGGCAGCTTTTTCAGCAGCGATATCACCTATACCGAATCGATACTCAAGTCCGCCTCAGACCGAAAGACTAGCGATGCCCTAAAGATTATCTCTGAGGCTCAAGATTCAAATAACAATCCAGACAAAGCCTTTATTGATACCTCCTTTACCGTGTTTCACCGCACACTTATATCGACAGGTGAATATGTGGTAACAGGTAAGACTTACGAGCCAGATGACCTACAAACTCCCTCTGAACAATATTGCTACCTGGAACAGAGCCAAAGTAGCAATCAGCTGAGTGGGCAGGCACTCTCTTATATCGAAGATAAAGAACTTATACTCGAGACGGAAGATCAAGCCATGATTAGCCTGGCACACCGCTACTGCCAGTTTAGTCGCTAAGTGCTTGCTTGCGAAACAGTCTCTGTATATCGGCAATCACCAAATAATTTACCGGCACCAGCACTAGGGTAATTAAGGTAGCGAAAACAATACCAAAGCCTAAAGAGACCGCCATCGGAATCAGAAACTGAGCCTGGGTTGACTGTTCAAACAGCAATGGCATCAAACCAAAGAAGGTGGTCAAAGAGGTAAGAATAACTGGGCGGAATCGTGCAGCAGCTGCACCGCTAACTGTTAGCAATAAGTCCCTGCCTTCCTTGCGGCGCTTGTTAACAAAATCCACCAGAACCAAGCTATCGTTCACGACAATTCCCGTAAGCGCCAACATTCCCAGCAAGCTAATTAGCGTCAGGTCCATCCCTATAATCCAGTGCCCGGCAATGGCTCCGATTGCGCCAAAAGGAATCACCGCCATGACGACCACCGGCTGCAAGTAAGACTTAAATGGGATCGCCAATAAGCTATAAATTATAAACAGCACAAATAAGACGCCCCATTTCAAGCTCCCGAAAGACTGGCGCTGCTCTTTCGCTTCACCTTC
>NZ_LWFE01001611.1:0-912 GCF_001635675.1 Oleiphilus sp. HI0061
GCCTAGCTGGTGCGGCAACTTACTCTGGCTCATTTTCCTTAGTATCTTCCGATGGAGGTCCAATTGAAATCGACACAACAACTGGTGATATTGAAAATGCTGGCTTAGCTGTTGGCAAATTCAGCGGCACTAACAGTGGCGCCATTGGTCAAGCCGTTACAAACACCACATTTGTTACTGGAGATCTTGTTATAAATAGCGTCCCTGTAGGACCAACACTAGCCGCTTTTGACACAGCATCACCTTCTTCTACGAACCCAGAAACCAGCGCCATCGCAAAAGCGCATGCGATCAACCTAGTATCTGATCAGTCAGGTGTTACTGCAACCGTAAACTCTACGTTGGTTAATTCCACAGCAATCGCAGCTCCTGGTGTCGGTATTGGCGAGTCTGGAAGCTTCCTGTTAAACGGTGTTACCATTGAGATCTCGACAAGTGATACAAATACCGTTGCAGACAAACAAAACACCATTATTTCAGCCATAAACAACAAGGCCGGCCAAACAGGTATTCGAGCGGAAGCTTTAGGTTCAGAGTTCCGCTTGATTGCCGATGATGGAAGAAACATTGACGTTGGAGCTTTCACAGGTATCACTCCTGCCAACATCGGCCTAACAGCTAGCACCGAATATAGGGCATCAATTTCTCTGCAATCAGCTGGTAAGATCGAGCTAGACTCAATTACAGGCGACATTGAGAAAGCTGGCTTTGAAATCGGCACCTACGGCGCAGCCGAAAGTGGACAGCTAGTACAAGACATTGATATATCAACATCAGATGGCGCAATTTTAGCTTTGGCTGCTGTCGACAATGCACTGACAACGATAAACTTCCAACGTGCAAACCTCGGTGCGATTCAAAACCGATTTGAATCCACCATCACGAACCAAGCGATTGCAGCTGAAAACTTTA
>NZ_LWFE01001612.1:0-1192 GCF_001635675.1 Oleiphilus sp. HI0061
AAAAAACGGTGATGTATAGATGAATTGAAACAGAAAAGTGTTTAGTTAAAATTTGTCGATTCAGAAAGTGATAATTCAACCGATATTTTTACGGTTGGGCTAAATCGCAGACAAGAAAAAACCCGAACATCTTGCGATGATCGGGTTCTTCGAATAATGGTGCCCGGTCTCGGAATCGAACCAAGGACACGAGGATTTTCAATCCTCTGCTCTACCGACTGAGCTAACCGGGCATATCAATTATTTAAAGTGCTTGATCTTGCACTGGTACAACTTGTTGCGTCTCGGTATGTCTGCAACGGGGGCGTATTAAACCTGTTTCGTTTCGATGAGTCAAGAGCTAAAACTAAAAAAAAATCACAAACGTAAATTTTGATTATTTTGTAGGCGTAACATAGCCCTCTATGCTTTCAATGTCTTCATTATTAAAGAATTTATGCATCTGTTCTTTCAAGAACTTTCGGTCTTCGGCGCTCATCATATTGAGCTGTCGTTCGTTAATCAGCATGGTTTGTTTATTTTGCCATTCTTTCCAGGCTTGTTCAGAGATGTTGTTAAAAATATCTTGGCCCGCTTCTCCTGGCATTGTCGGGGTATCCAGGCCTTTCAGTTCTTTTTGATACTTTCTGCAAAAAACAGTGCGACTCATGTTTCGATCTCGTGTGGTAAGTAAATAGCATGTGATGGGTCAATCTTAGTCATTTAATCTGAATAAATCATCACAATTTAGCTTTTCAAGGTAGGAAGATATTGGTGCCGGCAGGCCTAATTTAGAAAGCTGATGTTCTTGGATCCACTTTAGCCTATCTGATGAGCGTACTTCTGGTAGTGACGCTTTTAGCTTTAATTTAACCGGCTGTATCTCTAGTTTGTAATGAGAAAAGGTATGGTGAATGCTTTGGTGTCTTTCTAGTAGTTCTGTTTCTATGCCAAAGTTCTCGGTGCAGTATTGAATCAAGTCTGGTGGCGTGAGTGAGGGTGGTGCCTCTGGCAAGCTATATAAACCACCCCATATTCCGCTTGGCGGCCTTTTCTCAAGTAGGACTCCCTTATCAGACTCAATTAGCAGTGCCCAGGTTTTCTTTTGAGGGATCTTTTTTTTGGGTTTTGAAACCGGTAGGGCATGTTGTAGGTCTGCTTTGTTTGCCTGGCAATCTTCCTGCATTGGACAAATTGTGCACTTAGGTTTGCT
>NZ_LWFE01001613.1:0-1596 GCF_001635675.1 Oleiphilus sp. HI0061
GAAAATGCACCGACTGAACACGTGCGAGAAGGGCAGTTCTATGAACTTGGCACGCGTGTTCAAATTGTAGATTTTGGCAAGACGCCTAGTACCGGGGTGTTAAATCTGACGGTTGAAGGTCTGGAACAAGTCAAACTATCCTCACTTGAAGAACGTGAAAATGGCGTCTGGTATGCCGAGCTTGAGGCTATTGGTGAAGAGCAGCATATTGACTTGCCCGAGGAGTTTGATGAGCTGCGTGTGGTACTGCAGGCTCTGGTCAAACACCCCTTTGTTCGCGATTTGAATATGGATATTGATTATGAAGATGGGCGCCAAGTAGGCTGGCGCTTGACTGAGTTACTGCCGCTAGGCAATAAACAGAAACAGCATCTTTATGAAATGAGCGACCCGCTTCAGCGTCTGCAAGCAATCTCTCGTCAAATTTCTGATATGGTTACTTAGGCCGTATAAATCTTGAGTCTTGATCAGACGGCTCTGCGTTTAGGGGCGTAACTGGTAAGCCTGCAAGGCTTCTGGAAAGAAATAAAGCTGATAGCCAATTAAGATGCCGAGCCATAGACAAAGTGCTGTCATAACCGCTTTCTTTTCAACAGTGATATCTCGACGGTTCGCGGCGTCATAAGCTTGGTGAGTGCTATATAACACTCTACTAATTCCACAAATCGCTAAACCTAGCGCTATGCCCCCAACAATATCAGACAACCAGTGAACGCTGAGCATAACCCGGCTAAAAGCGATCAGAAACATCGGCACAAAGAATAGCAAGTAGCACTGCCAGCGTTGGGTCTTGGGTAGCTGTTGGGCAATAAATGCTGCAATCAGGCCGTAGAAAACGGTTGAGCCTGAACTATGGCCACTAGGGTAGGCATATGAAACAGGCGGTGAGAGTACTAGTTCAGGTCGGGCAATACTAAATACTGCTTTTAGTGTGTGTAATTGCCGCAGTACTTAAGCCGGAAATCACCAGTAAAGTGGAGGCTCGGAACTGCCTTAGATAAAGCATCAAAGCGATGAGTGTTATAAAGGAGGCATACAAAAACTTTTCATCGCCAAGCAGGGTTAGATGGATAAATATCCGAGAGCTGATATCGCTGACAAAGGTACTGATGTTGCGCAGCTCAGCGCCGAGTTGAAGTACGCTGGCATCTAGTTGGCTTAGCAAGCCTGTTCGTAAAACCAGAAAGCTCCAAATAATAAAGAATAAGCTTGATCCTATGAATAAACTCAGTGACGCAAGTGGAAACTCATAGTCCTTTGATGACGTGTTTTGGCTTTTGTTATTGCGCAATAGCGCCGCATAGATGCGAGATCCATGCTGAAGGTTAAGGCTGGCATAGCGAAAGCTGAGAGTGATAATGAGCAGCGCAGCAATTAGAGAGAACAAGGCCGGATAAAAGTTACTTGGCAGAACCAGATGGACGGCACTGCCAGTCAGGTAGCCAGGCAAGATATAAAACGGTGCCCAAATGGTTGCCGAGAGGGCATTGAAGACAGTGAATCTGGTTTGAGACATTCCAAGCATTCCTGCGACAATAGGAATGACTGGACGAATAGGGCCGATAAAGCGGCCGAGCATAACGCTTTTCCCACCGT
>NZ_LWFE01001614.1:0-1358 GCF_001635675.1 Oleiphilus sp. HI0061
AAGTACAAAAGAACCTTAACAATGTTTGGTGAAAATACTGACGAAGGAAGAGAGAAGTTTAAGTCGGACTTGGAGGATACTCACCAGTTATTTAAGTCCTACGTTTCAGAACGTCGTCCATCGGTTGATATTGAATCAGTTGCCAATGGTGATATCTGGTTTGGTTCTAAAGCCAAGGAAGTATCTTTAGTTGATGACTTGAAAACATCAGATGAATATATTTTAGAAGCCTGTCAGGACTCAGAGGTCTATTCCTTGGAATTCAAAGCAAAGAAAAGTTTGATGGATAAACTAGGCATGTCGGTAAGCTCAGGTATTGAACAGTCTGTTACCAAACTGCTTTCCGAGCTGAATATCTCTCGTGGTATGAAGTAATTAATTAAGTCGTTGATGGGGCGGGGTTGCGACTCTGGCCCCATTTTTATTTTGTGAATGTTTAAACAGGGGCCGCAATTTACCTGTAATTTCAAAGTGCGCAAGTTTGGTGCTCATTGAAGCTCTGTGTATCCATTATTTAGCCAGCTTATGGCACCCACTCAATGAGGCGAACAAAAGCTTCAATTATTTATCGTGAAACAAAGAACTTTAGAGCTATTCAGATATTGCTAGGGCACTTTAAAATTGACAGCACTATAAGGTATCTTGGGGTTGAAGTAGATGATGCGCTTGATCTTGCCGAACGAATTCAGGTGTAGAATTTCGTCAAAAGGCGGTTATTTACAATTTAAGTAACTTCCTTTTTATGCAATTTTTTAAAAGCCGGCATTAAGGGCTCATCAAAATAAGTAAATTAATTTTGGCTTTTAAATAAGACCTCGACTTTCAGTAATCGCTTATTAACTCTAGAGAGTTCCTATAACCAGCAATCAATATCCTGACCTCCTAAAATAGCCATTATTTCAACGACCGCACCATTAACACGGTAGTAAATATTATCGGAGCAATAAGAGCAGCGCCTATAACCTGGGCGAATATGGTCAACTGATTGGAAGAGATATGGGTTGATAGAAATTTTCTCGAACATATCGAAAAAACCATGGTAATAGGTATCTGCCTGAGCTTCTCCAAACTCGCTATATTCGTAAGCGTATATCCGCTTTAGGTCTTCTTTAGTATTCGAAGATATCTTAAATTCAAACATGCCTTACTTCAGTTCTGACTTGAATTCAGCCAGCATCTCAGATGCCATTTGATTTACAAAACCACTGGATTCTGCATCTTCAAGCTTTCTATTAATTGCTTCAGCCCTTCTCGCGCTGCGGATAAGATCGTTTATCAATTCACTTTTATTAGAGTAATCTTGAACATTATCTACATGATTTCGCAACCAAGAATCATTTTGCTCTGTTAACGTAATA
>NZ_LWFE01001615.1:0-641 GCF_001635675.1 Oleiphilus sp. HI0061
CTTGAGAGCTGGGCGTGTACGCGATAATCGTTGAGCACATCTCTCACAAAAAGCCTTCCTTGACCCGAATCTATGTGATTTTCAGTGCTGACCAAATAACGTCCATCAGGTGTGTAAAGAGCATGCCCGTAGAAGTGGAAACCCTGTTCAGGCTGAATATGTTTTATCACTCTGCCTGATTTGATTGAAGATACGATTATGTATTGACCAGGACGCCGCCCAATGACTGCTATTTCTTCTTTATGAGGGTGCTTGATCACCTGGTGAGCTCTGGCGGGAAGCTTAAGCCGACTGACAGGTTCGCCATTTCCTTGTAAGCAAATTACCCAATGCTGACCGTGTCTATCCCTAGCTGCACTAATGAGCAATTCTGAGTCGTTTTCCTTGGCGAAGGCATTGAATGGGCTGAGTAAGCTGCTTGCGACTATAGATCCAAGGAGCTGTCTTCGGCTTAGCCTTGTGTTTTCTAATGTCGAGAGTTTGTCAGTCATTAATCACCATCTCGACTGTTAAAGCCAAGGTGAATATCCAAGGCCGATACTGATGTTTCGAGCTCCTTGTGTAAGGTGCCTATTTTCTTATAGATGTCTAATGTTGCCTGGTAGCCTTCAGCTGTTCTGACTGCATTTTCCAAAGGTGTA
>NZ_LWFE01001616.1:0-690 GCF_001635675.1 Oleiphilus sp. HI0061
CTCATTCAACTTCGATAGATTTTATTTGCCAGACGGACATGTTGTAATAGAGGTCTCTTCTCAACTCTTTATATTTATCAAAGGGGAAGACAATAAAAAACGGTCCTCTGTCATCGATGGTCATCATTTTTCCATTTTCATGGGTTGCTAGTAGTACGTCATACTTTTCTATTTCGCTGCGTTTTAACTCGGCTGTGTAATCATCAAGCGCAGTAACAAAAACACTGTCCCCTCTAGCGCCAAGTTGATTAAGTAGGTCTCCTAGAACTGGACCTTTGTAGTTTGTTGGTTTGGAAAGTACATGATTGGCGGTGACAATGCTTGACGTTTGTAGTGCCTCAATCATCCCTCGGTCAAAGTGAGCTTCGCCATCAAGTGTTGCTAAGCTTTAAGTCACCAATGACTTCGAGAATAACCTCACCTGAAGGTGGGGGAAGTAGGCTTTCGGCATGAAGAAAACAAGGTAGCAATAAGAGTGTGCATAGTAGATTTTTCATAGGATCTGTCTTCCGCTCTTTGTTTAAAGGCAAGGCGATTCTTACTTGTATAAGCATAGCAAAGATCGAAGCTAATGCTTTGCCTATTGACTCTCTCTGTAAATATGGCGAATACATGATTTGTCGCTTATCCTTTAGTGAACACATTTCATTTAGAGTCGTCAGCATTGAACGCGAAGTATTCCCTACATAA
>NZ_LWFE01001617.1:0-2062 GCF_001635675.1 Oleiphilus sp. HI0061
CATCCTATATTTATAAAGTAAACCGAATTAACTCGGGTGCCTTTGCGGATGTCGCTGATACTGATATAACACTATTAAATGTTGCTTACCAAACTCCTTTTGGTAAAGCTGTGGTATACAACTATGAGATCTCAGGAGAGCCTTATGGTGCCGCAGATGGTTGGGATGAGCTATCAACAATTGGTGCAAGTTTTACCGGCTCAACATTAGCAGGTGAAGATCTGAAAGTTTCATATGCTCTAGAGTATGCTTCGCAAGATAATGAAACGAAAGATGCCAGTATGGATTATATGATGGCTGAGGTTGGCCTAACTGCGTCAGGAGTAACAGGCAAGCTTGGCTATTCGTCCTTAGGGTCTGACGATGGCAATCAGTCGTTCGCGACACCTTTAGCAACTGTTCATAAGTTTGAAGGTTGGGCTGATGCATTTCTAGGTCAGTCCTTGTTTGGTGCGGGTGGCGGTAATGGTGTTGTAGACACTTATGCTTCAGTCTCAGGTAAGTTCGCTGGTGTAAAACTGGTGGGTGTTTACCATGATTTTGAGACCGATGAAGGCAGTGCTGACGCGGGTAGAGAGATAGATCTTTTGGCAGTCAAAAAGTTTAATAAAACCTATAGCGGAGGCCTGAAGTATGCTGATTACTCGGCACCTTCTGGCGGTACTGATAAGTCCGTAATGTGGGCGTGGGTTGGAATGAAGTTCTAAAGTCTGACACATAACTATAAGCCGTTAATAAGACTTCAGGGTCTTATTTTGCTAGCCTGGTGCCGTACCCGTCGCGGGTTGACAAGACTTTCCTCTTGTTAATTCAGGCTAGCTTTTTTCGGTTTTTTATGTGGGCTAGAGAGATACTCTAGCAAGGCTTCGAGCTTCATTGCTTCATGGAATAAACTTCCTTGTGCGTAGTCGCAGCCATGGCTTTTTAAGTGTGCAAGCTGTAAATCATTTTCAACGCCATCAGCAGTAACAGAAAGTTTCATCTGATGAGCCATACTAATAATTGCATTGCTAAAGTTAGTGTTTGCCTGATTTTCAGGGAGACCATTAAGGTAGCGTTGGTCTATTTTTAAGGCGTGAGCCGGAACTTGTTTCAAGTAGCTCATTGACGCATAGCCTGAACCAAAACGATCGATGATAATATGAACGCCCATATCTTTCAGTTCTTTTAGACGACCAATCACTTCGGGCTTTTGGTCAACGAAGCACTTTTCAACTACCTCGAAATGCAGGTATTTAATATAGTTCGGGTGTTCGGAAAATAGCGCTCGTACTTCAGAAACAAAGTAACGGTCTTTAAGTTGTCTAGGCGATATGTTGACACTAAAGCTAATATCTTTGATGCCTTCTTTAAGTAGTCTTTGGATATCTTTTACAAGCTGTTTTAGCACCCAGTTACCGAGAGGAATAATGCTGCCTGCATTTTCTGCTATCGAGATAAAATCATCGGGCATACGAATATCTTCTTCAGTGTATTGCCAGCGTAGAGATGCTTCTACGCCTGAAATGCTTTGATCTTTTAAATCGAGAATCGGCTGATAAACCAAAAAGAAGTCTTGGTTTTCAATGCTGTGCTGAATTTCCTTTTCTGTCTTTATTTTATAGCGGATCTCGTTGTTCATATCTTCAGAGAAGAATTGATAATTGTTTCTGCCGCTTTGCTTTGCCTGATACATAGCGATGTCGGCATTATTAATAAGGTCAGTGTCATTAAGCGAGTCTTCAGGGGTGACGCTAATGCCAATACTCGCGGTGATAAAGACTTCCTGAGTGTCGATGATCACGGGAGATTCAAAAGAGTTGATTATATTCTGTGTTACTTTACTGGCATCTTCGTAATTCTTAATGTTGCTTAGTAAGACTGTAAATTCATCACCACTGATACGAGCAATGCTATCGTTTTGCCTTACATGCTCATTCAAGCGCTTGGCGACGGATTTTAGAATCTCGTCACCGGCCTGATGACCTAGGGAGTCATTAATGGTTTTGAAGTTATCTATATCAATAAACAACAATGCAGCTTTTACCATATTACGTTTGGCATTTTGAATTGCTGACTCGAG
>NZ_LWFE01001618.1:0-1423 GCF_001635675.1 Oleiphilus sp. HI0061
AATGGCCAAGGTGATGCCTGCGACATTGATAGTGATGGTGACGGTGTATTGAACACCATGGAAGAAGCTCAGGGTACTTCACCTACAGATGCCGATTCTGATGATGATGGTAGCAATGACGGTGTCGATAACTGCCCAGCAATTGCTAATGCTGATCAGCGTAACTCAGATGATGATGCTGAAGGTGATGCTTGTGATTTGAACGATGACAATGACGCTGTTGATGATGATGCGGATAATTGCCCAACGGTTCCGAATGATGATCAAGCTGATGCCAATGAAGATGGAGTGGGTGATGTTTGTACTGCTGATGAAGATCAGGACGGTATTCCAGATACGGTAGATAACTGCCCTGCGGTGGCAAACCCAGTTCAGGAGAACGCTGATCATGATGCACAAGGCGATGCCTGTGATAACGATGATGACAACGATTCGATTGAAGATGCTAGTGATAACTGCCCGGTTAAGGAGAATGCTGACCAACTTGATCTAGATGGGGATCAGATTGGTGATGTGTGTGATCCGGACTCTGATGGTGATGGCGTTGAAAATCTAGTCGATAATTGCCCATTAATCGTTAACGCGAACCAGGAGAATACTGATCAGGATGGTCAGGGTAATGCTTGTGACTTAGATGATGATAACGATGGCGTATCCGATGAGAATGAAGCGGCTCAAGGTACGGACCCACTGTTAGCGGATAGTGACGACGATGGTAGTCACGATGGAGATGATAACTGCCCGCTAATCGCTAATGAAGAGCAGAAAGACACAGACTCTGATGGCTTGGGTAACGCTTGTGACACCGATGATGATGGCGACACGATTGCTGACGATGTCGATAACTGTCCACTCGATAGTAATGTTGGACAGGCAGATAGCGATGAAAATGGTGTTGGTGACGCGTGTGATGTGCCTTCAGTAGCTTTGTTCTACTTGAATGAACGCATTGTTAACTCTGAAACTGAAACTGATGAGTCAGGCACTGAAGATGGCATTTGTCCTTTCGATGTAAATGATGAAATGACTCGAGTGTCTCTATGGAGACAAGAAGGTTCTGTTCTAAGGGTTAGCTTTGGTGATGAAGGGCATGACGAAGGTGGTGAGTTGATGATCGATCCATCAGGACGCATTAGTGCTTCATTCAGCGATGAGTACAGCGGCGAGCATGGTTCCATGCAAACTGAGTTGGATGTTGATGGTCAGTTGGATGCAGAGTCAGGTGTCATTGTTGCCACCGTTGAAGAGAGCTTCACCTTTGCAAGTGCAGACGGCCAGATTGTTGCGACCTGTGCCTACAATGCAACAGAAACCTTTACGCCGATGGATGAAGTGTCTGCAAGTACTATCTTCGATGGTGAAACCGGAACTAATGTAGGCTTTGTTTGGATGGAAGGCGACGAGCATTATCAGGACTCAGCCA
>NZ_LWFE01001619.1:0-483 GCF_001635675.1 Oleiphilus sp. HI0061
TCAATGAAGTGTGCAGCATAATATAAAGTGGTGCTAAACGATGATCATCCTTACATAAGGTCGTCAAGGTGTAGCCATCCATCTCTGGCATCTCTACGTCTGAAATCATCAAATCAATATGATCATTAAGGTGTGACCCGTCCGCCACAAGTTCCCTTAGATAATCGTAGGCCTGTTTACCATCATTCTTGGTAATTACTGTAATGCCGATAGCTTGTAGGCAGTTTTGTATTTGCTTACGCGCAACCACCGAGTCATCAGCGACCAGAACGGTAGGCGGCGATTCACTATTACGTTCACACACCTGTTCTACGAACTCTTCGTTAACGGTTTCTTCTACAGGCGCCACTTCAGAAAGAATCTTCTCTACATCGATAATTTCTACAAGCTTATTATCGATACGAGTGACGGCAGTCAGGTAATTTTCGCGTCCGGCACCCTTTGGCGGCGGATGAATCTCTTCCCAATTAAGGTTAACGATAC
>NZ_LWFE01001620.1:0-825 GCF_001635675.1 Oleiphilus sp. HI0061
AGACCAAGACCGGTAACACACGCTCTATGAGCAGGTAAGCGACCAATCGGGCTACGGTACAATGTAACCTGTATTGTTTTCTTAGCCATGACCTTATCCTGTAATTTCGTCTACAGACTTGCCGCGCTTAGCAGCAACGTCTTCTGGTGACTTCATTGCACTCAAACCTTTAACTGTTGCGCGAACAACGTTAACTGGGTTTGTAGAGCCGTAGCACTTAGCAAGTACGTTTTGAATCCCTGCGACTTCTAGCACTGCACGCATTGCGCCGCCAGCGATGATACCAGTACCATCTGAAGCAGGCTGCATATAGACCTTAGAGCCACTATGCTTTGCAGTTACAGGATATTGCAAGGTTGTACCGCTAAGAGGTACGTCAACCATATTCTTGCGAGCTGCATCCATTGCTTTTTGAATAGCGATTGGAACTTCACGCGCTTTACCACGACCGAAACCTACACGACCTGCACCATCACCAACAACAGTTAGTGCTGTGAAACCGAAGATTCGACCACCTTTAACAACTTTTGCCACACGGTTAACTTGTACAAGTTTTTCCTGTAGCTCTGGACCGTTTTTGTCTTCTACGCTCATCGTAATGCCCCTTAGAACTCTAATCCGGCTTCACGCGCAGCGTCAGCCAATGCCTTTACACGACCGTGATATTTAAAACCAGCACGATCAAATGCTACTCTTGAAACACCAGCTGTCTTTGCTCGCTCAGCGATCAAAGCACCAACTTTAGTAGCCGCGTCAATGTTACCTGTACCTTCGCCGCGAAGATCTTTATCCAGAGTAGAAGCAGAGGCTAAAACCTTGTTTCCT